>JAFPWQ010000196.1 GCA_017394925.1 Synergistaceae bacterium | reverse complement strand
ATGCCGCAGAGTACGGAATGGGCATGAAGTTATCGCTCAACGTCATGGTGAACTATCTTGTGTCAGCGAGTGAAGCATTATTGAAGATGGACGAAGTGCCAGCACCGATGAAAGAAGCGTTACAGGGTTGGCTTGATGCGCATGAAGACGGAGACGCGAGTGTAAGTGCGGCGGCAAAGGTTGAGGAATGCCTTGATAAACTTTGCTGTGGATGCTGTGATTGCGGAAAGAGTTTTGATGATTTCAGCCCTGAGGCACAGAAGGAACTCTGCACACTCTGCGAATACAAAGACTATCTTGTGAAGAAATCCGTGTGGATATTCGGCGGAGACGGCTGGGGCTATGATATTGGTTACGGCGGACTTGACCATGTGCTCGGCTCAGGCGAAGATGTGAACGTTCTTGTTCTTGACACCGAAGTTTACTCGAACACCGGCGGGCAGTCATCGAAATCAACACCTACGGCGGCGATAGCACAGTTTGCGGCCTCAGGCAAGAGAACTCGCAAGAAGGATTTGGGACGTATGGCCATGACCTATGGAACGGTCTATGTAGCGCAGGTAGGAATGGGAGCTGACAAGAACCAGTTGCTTAAGGCACTCAAAGAGGCAGAAGCACACAAAGGGCCTTCACTCATCATTGCGTATGCGCCGTGCATCAATCATGGTATCCGTGCAGGAATGGGCAAAACTCAGGAGAGAACGAAACTTGCAGTCGAAAAAGGCTACTGGCATTTATACAGGTATAACCCTGATGTGGCAGAGGGCAAGAACCCGTTCACGCTGGACAGCAAAGCACCGAAGTTATTCGACAATGCAGACGAATTCCTGAAGGCGTATAAAGAGTTCCTGATGGGTGAAGTCAGATATTCATCGTTAAAGCGCGGCTTCCCGGCAATAGCAGAAGAGTTATTCGACAGGAATGCGGCTGAGGCAAGAGAACGTTACGAGACGTACAAGACGTTGGCAGAGCTTGGAGCAGAGGCAGTAACGGCGAAGTAGTATAATCATAACGTGAAAGATTAACCGGGTGTGAACGATGCGCCCGGTTTTTTGTATATATTTGCATAGAAAGGTGATGTTTTATGCGTAAAGGTTTCACGCTGATGACATTATTGATAGTGATTGTAGTAATAGGAGTTATTTCGGCAATGATGATACTTTCATCAGCAGAGGCAATAACGACGGCGAAGGCGGCGAAGATAATAGCTAATCTTCATACACTGAGGAAAGCGGCAGAACAATGGTACGCAGACAACCGCGAGAAAATACAGGTTGACGGCATGGTAAAGATTGGCAGTGCGAAGCATCCGGTTCAGGAATGGAGCGACAAAGACCTGAAACTGAGCCTGTATATCGATAATATCGAGAAATCCGGCATTCAGCTTCATAAAAAAACGTACAAAGACCCGAATACAGGCAATGATATTACGGCATTAGAGCAGGGCAGTTACGGTTTATATGACGGCGGAACGTTCAAGGAAAAGGATGCCAATAATAACTGGAAGCAGACTGAATATCACAGGAACGCATGGTATGTAGGGTACAGATTTAATGACGATGAAGGAAAGGTGAGAGACAAAATCAGGGACAGAATGAACTCAGCCGGAGTATTTTTAGGTACGTTCGATGCCCATAAAGACACGTACAATGATAACAGTGCGGCGGTATGGCTCAGGGTATTTTAAGGGGTGAGTATTATGCGGAGGCATAAGGGCTTTACGTTGCTTGAAATGTTAGTTATCATCGTCATAATAGGCATTCTGTCTGCGGCAATGTATCTTTCAGTGATAAATATATCGGCCTCAGCGGATGCGAACAACATCATCAATAATATGATACTGTTGAAACAGGCAACATTACTATGGTATAAGAGTAATCTCTCAAGGATAGTGTATGATTCAAAGGCAAAAGTCTACTATGTAACTACGAACGGAACAAAACAAAATTTCAATGATTTTGTGAGAGACCATAAGGACGAAATTCTCAGGTACGTAGACAACAGGAATTCACTTGTCATGCGTTCCAAGAGGGACGGCACTAACAAGATGGGAGATTACACGCTAATATCCGTTAAAGATGATAAGCAATGGTATATATACTATAACACTGGGGTAACGAACGATATTATCAAGAATTACGGAAGTGAAGCCCCAGCATTGAAGGTGAAGGAGAAATTATCAGGACGGGCTGAAGGTTTAGGAATATTGGGTACTAACAACAGGAATAACGGCAACGGCGTATTTGATGGGATATATAAGGATCAGGTATATGCGTGTATGCTTGTTCTTGATTTAAGCTAAAATCAAAGGAGGAAAGATGAAATATGCAGTTCAGGCGTTCAGTAAAAAAATGTGAATTAAATTCACACAGTAAGCCAGGATTTACCCTTGTTGAACTGCTGATAGTTATAGTAGTAATCGGGATATTATCGGCCATGATGACAGTAGCGGCCAGTGAATTTGTTGACTCGTCAAAGGCGACAAAGATAATCAGCGATTTAACGAATTTGAAGAGAGCGGCCACAGCATGGTATCTTGATAATTACGAGAGATTTATCTACAAGAATAAGACGGATAAATATATGATAGACGGCAAGACCAAAGTGCAGGACTATATCAATCAGAACCGGCACGAAATAGAAAGATACTTCAGCACGAATTTTAACATGAGTCAGGGCATCAAGGAGACGGCCAGCAATAAGTACGATGAATTTTACTGTTCAGTAGGGGGATATTCGTTATACATGGGAGAGCAGAATACGAGGTGCTATGTACTGTACAGAATATCGGACAGCAAAGACGGCAAAGATTACAGCCGGTTGAGGGATAAACTTCTGGGGAGGGCGAAATCACTGGGACTTCTTTCATATAATTTCAGTCGCGGAGCAGGCAAAAAAGCCCAGCCGTATAACCGT
>JAFPWQ010000195.1 GCA_017394925.1 Synergistaceae bacterium | reverse complement strand
CGGATACATATAAACATGGCCATGAAAGAACCCCGCATAATTTAATTTATACGGGGCATTATATTCTCACGAAATCAGAAAAACTTTTCCCAGTAACCGGCAATAAGAATCACGATCATTATTACAGGCACTACGTAAGTTAAATATCCGCGGAGGAATTTCGGAAATTTTAAGCCCTTTCCTGTGTCTACTTCTTTGATGAAATTATCCCAGCCCCAGCCGTAACGCGTTACACAGAAAAGCAAATATATAGTTGTCCCAACAGGCAGAATATTATTGCTCAGGATAAAATCTTCAAGGTCTAATACATTCGAGCCTTCCCCCAATGGCTGAAACCCTGACCAGATATTAAATCCAAATGCACAGGGCAGTGAAAGAATGAATATCCCGATACACGTTACGATTGATGAAGGCACTCTTCCCCATTTGAATCTGTCCATGAAACACGCAATCACATTCTCGAAGACTGCAATAACAGTTGAAAGTGCCGCAAAGCTCATAAACAGAAAGAATAACGTTGACCAGATTCTTCCGTTTGGCATTGAGTTGAACATGTTCGGAAGAGTTACGAAGATTAATCCGGGACCTGCACCGGGATTTATGCCGTATGCAAAACATGCCGGGAATATAATCAGTCCTGCCGTTAATGCAACGAATGTATCAAGACACGTAATGATTAAGCTCTCTCCCATGAGTGAACGTTCCTTGCTGATATAACTTCCGAATACGGCCATGCTCCCGATTCCGAGTCCAAGCGTGAAAAATGCCTGACCTAATGCCGCATATACACTCGTCCAGAAGCCCTTCGCTGTGAGATTCGCGATATTAGGCTTAAGGTAAAAACTCAGTCCTGCCTCTGAGCCTTCAAGAGTTACAGAACGAGCCGCAAGTACTATCATGATTACCAGGAGGCCGCACATCATTACTTTCGTTACGCGTTCGACTCCGTTGCGTAAACCTGCACAGCATACGATAAAGCCGATTGAGACTGCCGCATAAAGCCATAATGCAGTCCTCTCAGGATCAGCTACAAGTCCTGCGAACATACCGCCGACCTGTTCAGGGTTCAGACCTTCGAGACTGCCTGCGAATGAATAGCACGTATACGCGAGCATCCATCCGGCTACGACAGTATAATACATCATGAGCAACACGCACGCCGCCCATGCTACATAACCCCATAATGACCATACGCCGCCTTTGGGATATAACACGCTGAATGATTTGCTTACACTCTGATGTGATGCACGGCCGACTGCAAATTCCATTACAAGAATGGGCAGCGCAAGAAAGAGCAGAAAGAACATGTATATTAACACGAACACCGCACCGCCGTACTGACCTGTAATAAACGGGAATCTCCAGACGTTGCCGAGTCCGATTGCACACCCGGCAGATAAAAATATAAAGCCCAATCTGCTGCCGAGTGTCTCACGCGGTTTATCTGACATGATAAATATTACCTCCAGTTTTAATTTTCATGCATTATATCAGTCTGAAAATAATACACGGCGTATAATGAAAGCAAAAAAGAAAGCAAAAATGCATACACAATATAATAATTCAATAAGCACCGCATTAAGACGCAGAATAGGAAAGGCAATAGCTCAATGGAACATGATAAAAGCAGGCGATAATGTTCTCGTTGGTTTATCCGGCGGCAAGGACAGTTTGCTTCTTCTTCATGCTCTTGATGAATTCTCAAAGCGAAGCCCTCAGAAATTTTCACTCGCAGCCCTCACTGTTAAAATCACGGGAATGAATACGGACACGCTTGAAGAATACTGCAGTGAGAAAAATATTCGCTATGTGATAATCGAACATCCCATAATGGAAATAATAAAACTGAGAAACGAAAAATCACCGTGTTCATTCTGTGCGAACATGAGACGGGGAATATTAAGCACATGGGCCTCACAGAACGGTTATAACAAGCTCGCATTAGGCCACACTCTTGACGATGCAATAGAGACATTCTTCATGAATTTATTCAACTCAGGACGCGCAAGAAGTTTTATGCCGGTTGCCTACATGTCAAGAACGAACGTAACAGTCATAAGGCCGCTGGTTTTGTCGAACGAAGCAGCAGTAATCGATGACGCAAAGAGATTAGCATTGCCGGTTGTAACGAGTACATGCCCGTTTGCAGGTCATACTGAGAGACAGAAAATACGCGAATACATTTCGGATTTGAGAATGAGAGTGCCGGATTTATACGGTAAAATAATAACAGCACTTGAAAACTTATCTACTTCCGAAAGCTGGCAATATGAAAATGAAAGTGATTCCTGACGGCATAAAATTAACCCCGTGGCTTGAACAGTACAAGACATTCAAAGAAGAATATCCCGGTGCATTATTATTATTCAGAATGGGAGATTTTTATGAGATGTTCTTCGATGATGCAAAAAATGCGGCCGCTGTTCTTGGCATTGCTGTTACTGCACGAGACCCCGAACGTAAAATCCCGATGGCAGGAATTCCATATCATGCGCTGAATTCATATCTCGGAAGGCTAATCAAAGCAGGCTTCAGAGCGGCAATATGTGAGCAGATCGGAGAAGCAAGTAACAAGGGAATTGTCGAACGCAGAGTGATTCGAGTCGTTACGCCCGGAACTTATGTTCCCGAAGAGAATACTTACGAAACAGGACATCTTGCGGCAGTGTATCCTGTGAAGGGAAAAATTTCGATGGCTTTATTGTCCGTCGATACAGGAAGACTTGAGGCCGGGACTCTCAATGAACGTGATGCGTCTGCTATGCTCTCAGCATTTGCACCCGGTGAAGTCCTTTATCCCTCGAACATTAAGAATCTCCCGGAATTTTTGAACGGCTATAATTTACTCGCAGTATCACCTGAGAATTTCAAGCAGGAAAATGCAGCAGGAAGATTGAAATCCGCACTGAAGGCAAAACGTCTTGAAGGATTCGGAATCAGTGAGCGCGATTCATGTACGGGTCCTGCATGGGCAGCACTGGATTATCTTTCGGCTACACAGTTCAGCACACTAAATGACATTCTGAAAATCTCACCGTTAAAGATTCAGGGATGTATGAGCGTAGATTCAGCAGCACAGAGAAATCTTGAAATTATCCCTGAAATGTCCGGCGACAGTGTTTCATTATTATCTTCACTCGATAAATGCAGGACTCCTATGGGCAGAAGGACATTGCGCAGCTGGCTTTTACGGCCGTTAATGGACATTCACGCGATCGAAAAAAGACAGAAGGCTATTGCTGTTCTGGTTGATTCGACTATTGAATGCTCAGAATTACAAGACCGTCTTGCAGGCACGAGAGACATTGAGCGTTCACTCTCAAGGATTGCACTTAACACACATAACCCTCTGGACTTGGGCGCAATACGTGATACATTGCGAATAATCCCGGACATAAAGAAATTTTCACTTGCTGAACCATTGAATGAACTGCTGAACATGATTCCAGACCTTGAAGAACTCAGAGATTATCTTGAACGTTCATTAGAGGACAGACTTCCGCGCTTACTGGGGAACGGGTCTGTGATACGTTCGGGCTTCAGTCAGGAGCTTGATACGTGGCGTGATATGTCAGCGAAGGGAGAACAATGGCTTGAAGAATATCTTGAACGTGAACGCAAAGCAACACTGACTCCCAAGCTCAAAACAGGTTACACGAATGCATTCGGATATTATCTTGAAGTCGGCAGAGGAGGACTTGCATTTACGCCTGATTATTTCAGACAGACTCAGACGCTTGTAAGTTCAACGAGATATACGACACCTGAACTCAAGAAATTTGAATCACAGATGCAGAGCAGTGCAACGGAAATT
>JAFPWQ010000025.1 GCA_017394925.1 Synergistaceae bacterium | reverse complement strand
GGAAAGCCCGTAACATTTGCAGATTTACCCGTGATTGTATTAATTGCAGTCTTCTCATCTGTCGGAATGAGCGGTGTACCCGGAGGCGGTTATATCGGCGAGTATATCATCTGCACGTTATTCTTCCCGGACAATATGGAACTTGCATTCCCGATTCTTGTCGCAATAGGAAATCTCGTTGATCCTCCTGCTACTATGATTAATGCGGCAGGCGATTATGTAGTGTCATTCATAGTTGCGAGATTCGTTGACGGTAAAGACTGGCTGAAGAAAGCAAAAGCAGCAGCATAACGAGAAAAAAAATTATCCCCCTTCGATTAACGGAGAGGGATTTTTTTTTATACTCTGTTCATGCCATTAATGATTGTTCTGGTTGACCTCGATTTTTACTGAGTCTCCTGTTGATCCGTCAGGGCGAATCTCTGTTGCAGTTATTATTGCCCTGCGTGCGTCATAACCGCCGGAAGTATTGAAAGGAGCGACCTCAAAAGTTACGTCTGTTGCATTGCCTCCCGTATCACTTCCTGACTGATAGATTTTCGGAATGGTGCACCAGTCTGAATCGCTCTCAACCTTCCAGTTTCCGCTGCAAAGAAGTGAGAAACCGCGTACTCCGCCTACAGCACCGAAATCAAATAAAGTCTTGTCAACATATATATGCGAAGGTGCATCATGTGCTATTTCCTGAGGCTTTACCTGTGTTTTTATCTTTGTCTTCTCTGATCCGCCGGAATGTTTTCTTGCGAAGATATTCGCAGGGACACAGACACCTCCGCCGTGAACAAAAAGATCCGTGAATTCCGCGTATCCCATAAACGGTATATATTCCCTCGACTGCCAGAACTGTTTTTTGACTTCCCACACCCATTCAACCGTGAATTTCAGTTCATCCCTGGCTGCTTCAGGAAGTTTAACTATATCCCAGACATCAAGATCTCTAAAATAGCCGCCCTGTCTATGTCCTACACCCCCCAGAACATCATATGCGGTAATATCTTCGCCCTTTACATCTAAATCGAACAATGCCTCATTTATTCTACCGCTGCTTCTGTTATTATCAAGTTTCCAGTCGGTTGTTGTGTAGGTTATTGTCTTATCATGCGTAACAGTTTCAGTTAAATCCAGTCCTATGCTCGGCCCGCTTTTTTGTGAATAACCGAAGCTGATCTTTCCGCCCTGAGACCAGCCCATATGTTCACTATAAGTCTTATTCATAGGCACTGTCGCGAACGGAACTGTCTTTACAAGAAGTGCATTTGAAGTTGAATCTCCGTCCTCAATGTATGCTCCTACACGTATATTATCCGTAGCTCCTCCATAATATTCTGTGTAATATGCAGGGTCTCCGTCATCGTAATTTCTGCGGGTATAGTCATAAACAACATCAGGTTTGCTCGCTGCATCAAATTTAACGAGGTAATAATCCGAACCTGTTGAGAACGAATGACAGCAGTAAATATCATACGTTACGCTTGATTTCCTGTGTGCAGTGTGGTCATATGTACCGTTGCTGAACGGATGAAAATCTTTCTTGAATGAGAGATCTATCATCCCGTGTTTGGCTGAAGCTAAATCTTCGAGGTCTTTTCCGTCAGTTGCTGCATTGACCTGTGAAGAAAATTCTGCGGCTTTAAGTCCTGCTGTCTCAAGGTAATCATCGATGTAATGCAATGCCCATTCTCCATAATTAACCAGGCACTGATCAATAAGATCAAGTTTTTCTGTAGTATCATCAGTGTCCTTCTGTTCTGCAGGCCCATCATCCGAAACAGGCAAAGATGAAATTTCTTCTATGCTGTAATCAGATACATCACGGCTTTCGCTTTCGTATTCTACAACTTCGGAAGTGAAATCAACCTGACACGGGATTTCATACGTGAATACATGCTTAGTTCCGTTGCTTGCGTATCGTTTTGTGATCGCGTACAGTGCATATATCGGTTCATCTGAATTTGCCGGTTCTGTGTACGGGGATGTTTCATCGATTCCTCTGAGAAGCACATCAAGATTATCCTGTGTGGGTGAAAGCATATAAATTATCTGGCCTTCATCATAGCGCGGTTTTACGACTTCTGCTATAACTTCGGCTGCTTCATCAAGCGGAACTGATATACTCTCCTCTGATTTGTGTTCGGGGTAAAATTCGAAAAGCTCTGTCGGAGGATACATTACGATGTAGTCGCATGAACTCATGAACTTTTCGTAAGTTCCTTCAGCCTTGAGCCTTTCGTAAAACGTATCGAGAGCTTCGGTGTAAGCTTCTCTCTCTTTGGCCTTCAGGGACAAAGTACTCTCTTGTTCTTCTTCTTTTTCTGGGCTTGAGCTGATACTTTTACTACTCCCCCCGCAGCCGGTGATACTGAATATGAATACTGCGAGGAACAACATTAACGCTGGAACAATAAATCTGTGTTTCATTTCGGAAACCTCCTTTAACAGAATGCGTACTAAATTATAACACTGATTCAGAAGTCTTCAAGTGAAATTTTATTTTTCGTGTATGATATGCAAAATAAATTTAATAGATTCGAACTGTAAACTTTTTTTGCAATCTGGTTTATATATCAGTTCTGGAGGAGATATAACTATGAGGAATGATTCACTCAGCAAATACATATCATTAATTCTCAGACATCATCCCGAAATTGCAGACGTAACTCTTGATTCTCACGGCTGGGCAAAAGTCAGTGATTTAATTGCAGGCATAAATAAGACAAGACATATCGACATGGCCATGCTTGAAGAAATAGTTGCGAATGACAAGAAAGGCCGATATTCATTCAGTGAGGATAAAAAATATATACGCGCGAATCAGGGACATAGTATTAACGTTGATGTTGAACTTGAAGAATGCGAACCGCCTGAAATTTTATATCACGGAACAGGTGAGAAATTCACAAAGTCAATTAATGCTGAAGGTCTGAATTCCGGCACAAGGCTTTACGTTCATTTGTCAGGTGATTATGACACGGCAGTAAAAGTCGGGCGCAGACATGGAAAACCTGTTGTGTATGTCGTGAAGTCTGGTGAGATGTTCAGAGAGGGATATAAATTTTTCAGGTCAGTTAATGGCGTGTGGCTGACGAAAGAAGTTCCTGTAAACTATCTTGCGGACTGAAATAATTATTATGGTGGAGGCGGGGAGAATCGAACTCCCGTCCAACGCGGGCCAATCGTGATGGCTCTACAGGTTTAGTTTGTGATTATTGTCGTCCGCATAAGACCACAAACAGCCTTTCTGCGTTCCAAGATTCTTACGGGTCTATCACCTTGCCGGAATCCTCTACAAGGCGGGGAGCTGACTTTCATGACACCTCAGGCGAACCGTCAGCATTGTCCGATCCTTTGGCGTAGCTGGCAACTAGGCCGCTAATGCGAAATTATCTTCGACTTTTATGTTTTTGTCCTAAGTTTTACGGGTGATTATAGACTTTCCCCGACCTGCTCCTTCAGACCCTCCTCACGCTGTCGAAACCTGTCGCCCCCAGTGTGAAAAGTTAAAGCTAATCTTCGTCGTAATGTCCTTTTCCGCGTACAGCCCTCGCAATCGTTCTCTTAGCATCACGATCCGCAATCATATCACGCTTGTCATGCGATGTTCTGCCCTTCACGAGTGCAAGTTCAACTTTTGCACGCCTGTTATCCTTGATGTATACGCTCAGAGGCACAAGAGTTAATCCCTTCTCGCGGATCTTGCTGCGTAAACGAATCAGTTCATGCTTATGCATTAACAATTTTCGGTCGCGTTCTGGCTCATGATTATAGTACGTTCCCTTCTCGTAGGGTGATATGTGTACTCCGAACAGCCATAACTCGCCGTTTTCGAGTGATGCATACGAGTCTTTGAGATTCAGATTGCCGTTACGCACACTCTTTATCTCTGTGCCCGTTAAGACTATTCCGCATTCAAACGCATCAAGAATAAAATAATCATG
>JAFPWQ010000194.1 GCA_017394925.1 Synergistaceae bacterium | reverse complement strand
AGTGAGCAAATTATTTTCTGCCCTGACTGAATGCAGATTTACATTCTCACCAAGATTTAAGCTTTTTAATCCGTCATTCCAGCACCATAAACGCGTTAAATTCTTCTGGCCTAATATATTCAGTCCGTTGTCCGCAAGATTCAAATCATGAGCATATAAATATTTCAGTGCGGAGTTATTCGCGAGATTAAGACCGGTTAAATCATTTTTACTGCAGTCAAGAAATTTAAGCGCGGTGTTCTTCGTTAAATCTAAATTCTTCAGATTGTTCACCTGACAGTCCAGCGAGATTAAACCCGTCTTGCCGGTCAGGTCTAACGCTTCGAGTTTATTATCATAGCAGTATAACCCTTTGAGCTTGTCGCAGTCCGTGATGTTGAGCGATGAAATTGAATTATCTGTGCAAAAGAGCGTCTCAAGATTAATATTCTTGCTGACATCAAGAGCCTCAAGATTATTCCCGTCTGCGTAAAGCGTCTTCATCGATGTGAAGTATTCAATGCCCTGAAGAGATTTAACGCCTGTGTTCGCAACATTGACTGTGTTCACTGCTGCAAGTTCTGAATCGCTGAGTATCCCGTCATTGTTCAGGTCAAACTGTTTGATTGAGTTCCTGAATATTTCATCCGGGAAATTCAGCGCGCTGATCTCAACTGAAGCATAAGAGGCTGAGACGAGCATGACATAAATAAATGTGAGCGCAAAAAATTTTTTCATCATAATTTAATCTTCTCCTGCTCTGAATAACTTTAAAACTAAAGGCCATAATGCCATGACAAAGAACCCAAGAATGAATCTCTCGATTATCTTTGCAGGTTCTTTCCCTATGAACGACAGCCATATTCTTACTTTGTGATCCATAAGTACAAGGGGCACAAAACCTATGAGCGCAAGTATGCATGACTTCATCGTGAATCTTTCGGCCTTGAACTTAATGAATGTCTTCTCAACGTAACGCCCGGTGATAAATCCTGCAAGCATTCCGAAATGGCCGATACTGCTGAGTATCATTGAAACAGGATCTACGATAAGTTTTCCGCTGGCATCATAATCCATCGGGTATGGCTTGAACGCTATGTATGCACCTGCAAGTAACATCGCGATAAACATCACTGCAAGAATCATATTTTCACGTTCAGGATGCGCATAAATATAGCCGGTTATCTTTGAGGCAATGTACACAGACAGGAGGCCTAATATAGTCCCGACAATTACGTCCTGCGGTGTGTGAACTCCCAGATAATTCCGCGATAATGCAGTTAGAATCATTCCCAGAATGCACAGCCACATGATTAACGGTGCGCGTTTTCTGGTCAGAACTGCAAGACCTCCGTACGTAGGCGATGACTCCATTGTATGCCCGCTCGGAAATGAATAACCGCCCGCTGTCTTAAGCGAATTCCCATACGGAACAACTCGTGCGTCTCTTATCCACGGACGATATACACAGCATGTTAATTTCACTATCCCGTTTATGACATTGCTAATTGAATAGGCCATTAAGATAAATAACCCGTTACGCTTATTCACAGCCCAGTAAATGAAAACAGGAATTAATACGAGTGCACCTACAGCAAAATCAGAAACCGCCATCATGAATGGCGTTAATGCGTCATCAATGGCAGTTCTGAAATTCTGAAGCCAGAGTAAATATTCTATGTCCATATGCTATTTCGCTTTCTTGCTGCTCTTCGTGTTCTTCGTGTTCTTCGCGTCCGCTGGTTTCTCTGACGCTTTGCTTATCAGTTCTTCAAGTTCACGGATTAACGGCTGTATGCGCTTATCCGTTGCAGGTGTCTGAAGTGCATCATATGCCGGCATAGTCTTGCCCCAGTACTCTGTGTTACGTTTTACGCTTACACTGATTACTGCTCCCTGAAGTGATACGCCCGCGAATAATCCCTTTGCGACTGAATAGCTGTATATAGAAGCCTTCACCTGTGCATCTGTTGCTGCCTCCGCACGTCTTCCGACAGGGCCCGCCGCGATTCCTACATCTGCGCCTAATTCCGTCTGACTGCGTACAAATGCCTCTACTCCGCGTTCGTTTATCACCGCAAGAAGCAATGCTATACTCTGTGCGCCTATCTGAAGTCCAAATGACGCTCCGCCGATGTTATAGAAGCTCGGACCGTACCACTTGCCTTTATCGCGTACAAGTATTAATCCTTCGCCGTACTGTCCGCCGAGAATGAAGCCTGCTTTTACCATTGAGGGAATTATTGCTACTGCGTGAGCTCCTCTGACTGTATCAGCCATTCCTGATACATCACTCTGATCTGTTATCTCATCAAGCATTGAGACCGAATTCGTGATTATCCTCTCTGCTGATGTCGCCGCAAATGATACTCCTGATACTAAACCAACAATTACGAGTGCAAGAATAATTTTCTTCATGTATGTATCCTCCTGTGAATTATTTATTGTATTACCGTAAGTCTTCCCTGTCCGCCGATGTTCTCATATGATTCAGGAATGACTTTCAGCTTCCTTATGTAACGCGCTAATACGTCTGAGACAACCGCAAAATCGGGTTCAATCTGTTTTGCGCCTTTGAACATATGACCGTCCCCATGATCGAATAATACATAGCTTGCTGAGATTACTTTATATATTTTTGCCGGGTCAATCGGTTCACCGTTCACTTTCACGTCTTTAATTCTGCGTTCGCCTTCTTCAATGCTTTCAAGCATGTTGGACTTGTCCATTCTTACGGGCGTGGGAATTCTCGAATCAATCGTGTATGTCATTCCTGCAGTGTGAAGTAAACCGCCGTTTCTCTGGGGGGCT
>JAFPWQ010000193.1 GCA_017394925.1 Synergistaceae bacterium | reverse complement strand
TCATCAGCTACGAGTTTTCCTCCGGCAGCCTCGAATCCTTTCACAAAGAATTCACGCTGTCCCTGTGAGTAATCGCTCGACACATCATAAAGCAGTGCCGCCTTCTTTGCGTTGAGTGTCTTATATGCGAACTGTGCCATGATTGCACCCTGATACGGATCTAAGAAGCATATTCTGAAGTTATACGGTCTGACCTTGCCGCCCTCGTCAACAGTAACGAGAGGGTTCGTAGGAAGAGTTCCGAGATGTGCAACGTGTCCGCGATTGAATATAGGAGCCGCCGCAATGCAAAGACCACTTCCAGACGGGCCGATTGCCGCAACAACTTTGTCCTGCTCAACGAGTCTTCTTGCCGCGTTCACCATGTCTTCCTGTCGTGTTCTGCAGTCATACATGATGACCTCAAGAGGACGACCCAGTACTCCGCCTGCATCATTGATTTCTTTCACTGCAATCTTGATGCTCTCAACTTCAGCAACTCCGTATGCCGCAAAATCGCCCGTTACTGTTGCAATCTCGCCTATACGTATGGGTTCTGCACCGAATGCCGGCATTGCCATTAATGAAACCAGAACGCTGAAAATAATAAACTTCCTCATGAGTAAAATCTCACCTCATCAAAAAATTTTTGGAACGCGAAAAATAATAGCACAGTCAGAAAATTTTTTCAGTCAGTCATATATGCGCCTCTGAAAATCAAAAAGCCTCGCGGGGAACGAAAAATATTTTTCACTCTCTTACTCTGCATTACTGATGACGAATAGAAATATATCGGTGCTATCGGCATGTCTTCCATGAGAATCTTTTCGGCCTCATGCATGTAATGAATTCTCCTTGCGTGATTCATTTCGTAAGCAGAGAGCTTCATTAATTCATCAAATTTCGGATTTGAATAACCTTCATCATTCTGTGGTCCGTCAGTGATAAAGAGTTCAAGAATTCCGGCAGCATCAGAGAAGTCCATAATCCATGAACTGCGCGCAATGTCAAAATCTTTTCTGTGTCTTGTCTCAAGAAAAACTTTCCATTCTTCATTGAGTAATTCAACTTCAACTCCGAGTACGCTCTTCCACATGGCCTGTAACGTTTCAGCCATTGCCTTATTGCCCGGATTTGAATTATATTTATAGCTCACGTGAGGAAAATTCTTGCCGCCCGGATAACCTGCTTCAGCTAAGAGTCTTCTTGCCTCTTCGACATCTGCATTTTCGGGTAAGAACGCTCCGCCTTCCGTCCTGAAGTCTTTATCATCAGTTGAGCCGGGCACAAGATAACATACAAGACCTGTTGCAGGTTTTTCGCCGCCCATGAGAATCTTATCCGTGATTACCTTTCTGTAAATCGCAAGACTGAATGCCTTACGCACTCTCACGTCATCGAATGGTTTACGCGTCGTATTGAAACTGCAGAATGCCGTACCCAGTGAAGGAAGTGATTCAGCTTCGCCGGACTTGAGGAGCATGGGACGCATTGCAGAAGGAATTGCACTGTTATAATCGATTCTTCCGGCTTTGAATGCAGCCATAGCTGTGTTCTCGTTATTGATGAATACGAAACGAAGACGATTCACTTTTACGTTGTCCGCGTCCCAGTAATTATTATTCTTCACGAGTGTAATCTCTCCTCCGTCGCCGTGTTTCCAGCTCTCAAGTCTGAATGCCCCGTTTGAGATATAACTTTCAGGTTTAGCCGCCCATGCCGAAGAGTATTTAGTGATTATGTCATTGCGGACAGGTGCGAAAATCTGAAATGCAAGATAATTGAGCAATAAAGGATTTGCATATTCGAGTTCAAGAATCAAAGTCTTGTCATCAGGTGCATATATCCCAACGTCATCAGCTTTGGCCATGCCCTTATAGAATGCTTCACCGTTCTTTATGAAGAATGCGTAATATGCATACGGACATCCTGTCTCAGGGTTCAATGCACGAATGAATCCGTCCTTGAAGTGCGAGGCCGTTAATGCTTCTCCGTCAGACCATTTGAGATTATCCCGAAGGTGAAACGTCCATTTGAGTCCGTCAGGTGAAACGTCCCATGAATATGCACATGCGGGTTCAGGTAAGTCATTCATGTCTGTACGCAGCAGACCGTCAAATGCATTTATGATTACGTTTGCGCCGTCTAACGCCTGATTCAGTGCAGGGTCAATTGTTCGTGGGTCAGCTCCGAGATTGTAGACTATCTCGCCGGGTTCAGCGAATGATGATGACGCAATGATAAAAACGAAAAGCAATGAGAGAAAAATTTTACGCATGAAAATATACCTCCTGAAAATTTATGCGAACGGACAAGCACATAAATGATTATTCCCAATGTCTTTGAGAATGGCATTAAGACTTCTGCATTCAGGTTTAGCTTTTGGGCATCGTGTATGAAAATTACAGCCTTCGGGAAGATTCAACGCGTTCGGAATTTCCCCTGAAAGTGCAATGTGCCTTCTTGAATCAGATTTATCCGGGTCAGGAACAGGAATCGATGACATTAACGAAATTGTGTACGGGTGCTTAGGGTTGCAATACAGTTCATCACTCTCTGCAAGCTCTACGATTTTTCCGAGATACATAACGGCTACCCTTGTGCTTATGTGCCTTACCATTGAGAGATCATGAGCAATGAATAAGTACGTGAGTCCGAGTTCCTTCTGTAAATCTTCGAGCATGTTCACGATTTGAGCCTGAATTGAAACATCGAGAGCCGATATTGGTTCATCGCAGATAATAAGCTCAGGTTCAACCGCTAATGCACGTGCGATTCCGATTCTTTGTCTCTGTCCGCCGCTGAACTCATGAGGATAACGCCCGGACTGTTCACTGTTCAGACCAACGAGACGCATTAAGTGATTCATTCTGTCGTCATGTTCATCTTTGGGGAGGCCGTGAATTTTCATCGGTTCACGAACTATATCTCCTGCGGTCATTCTTGGATTGAGTGAGGCATACGGATCCTGAAATATCATTTGCATTTTCTTTCGGAAGGGTAACATTTCATTTTGCGTTATGTGAGTTATGTCATGGCCGTCAAAAATGATTCTGCCTTCTGTCGGTTCATAGAGCTTAATGATTGTTCTGCCTGTTGTCGTTTTTCCGCAGCCTGATTCACCGACAAGTCCGAGAGTTTCACCTTTTTGAATCGTAAAGCTCACACCGTCTACAGAATGCACTGTACCCGATTGAGTGTAAAAATATTTTTTGAGCTTCTCAACTTCAAGTATCATTATTTCTTCACCCCCAGCCAGCATGAATAGCAATGTGAATCAGACAAGCGAATCATTTCGGGTTTATTCTCAAGGCATATTCTCATTGCATCAGGACATCTCTTAACGTACGGGCATCCTTCCGGCGGATTAAGCAAATCGGGCGGCTGTCCTTCAATCGGAATCAATCTCTCTTTGGGCATTTCAGGATTCGGAACTGAACGCAATAATCCCTTCGTGTATGGATGAGAAGTTGAGTAAAATATTTCGCGTCTCGTTCCCATTTCCATTATCTGACCTCCGTACATAACAATCACTCTGTCAGTAATGCCTGCAATTACGCCTAAGTCATGTGTGATGAGAATTACGGACATTCCAGAAGACTTCTGCAGGGATTTCATCAGGTCTAATATCTGAGCCTGAACAGTAACATCAAGTGCGGTTGTCGGTTCATCAGCGATAAGTAATTCGGGATTGCATATCATTGCCATCGCAATCATGATTCGCTGACGTTGCCCGCCGCTGAATTCGTGAGGGTACTGTTTCATTCGTTCATCCGCAGGCACAATTCCGACACGTTCAAGCATTTCAACTGCACGCGCGTTAATATCGCCATGCCATTTATGACGGCGCAATGATTCCTTCAGCTGATACCCGACATTCAGAACCGGATTAAGACTCGTCATTGGATCCTGAAAGATCATCGAGATATTTTTTCCGCGAATGTCATTCAT
>JAFPWQ010000192.1 GCA_017394925.1 Synergistaceae bacterium | reverse complement strand
GATTCGTAAATTTATTTTTGCGCTTGCGGTTATGATTCTAATTTTCATGTCATCAGAATCATTTTGTGCATCGAGGGCTGAATTTGCACTTGAGAGATTGACTCTTGAGCAGAAAGTCGGACAGCTATTTATTATTCGTCCTGAGCAGATTAACCCGAAGTATAAATATGACGACACAACCGGCAAGAAGGTTAATGATTCGCAGAAGAAAAAAGATGATTTCAATTATACGGTCTTCACTGAAGAGATGCGTACGTTCATGAAGAATTATCCGGCAGGAGGCTTCGCAATTTTCGCAAGGAATATACAAAGCCCGGAGCAGTTAAAGAGACTGACGCGTGAACTCAATGACGCAAGCATAAAAATTCTGGGAGTTCCTGCGATAATGGCAATCGATGAAGAAGGCGGACGTGTTGCAAGAATCGCGAACTCGAAAGTGATTGATGTTGCGAAGGTTCAGAACATGGCCGCAATCGGGAAAACAAAAAAAGAATCGAACGCAAGAAGAGCCGGTGAAATCATCGGGAAATATCTCAAGGAGTACGGGTTCAATCTCAACTTTGCTCCTGTTGTCGATGTGAACACTAACCCGAAGAATATTGTTATCGGCAACCGTGCATTCGGTTCAACGCCTTCACTTGTCTCACGAATGGCAGGTGCATATATCGACGGCCTTCATACATACGGGATTGGCGCATGTCTGAAACATTTTCCCGGACACGGTGATACTCGCGGCGATACTCACAAAGGAACAGTGAATGTAGTTAAGACATGGAAGACTCTGCGTAAAGTTGAATTAATTCCCTTCACTGAAAATTTCAATAAGGCTGAGGCTGTTATGTCTGCACACGTAACAATGAGAAAAGTAACGAATGACGGACTGCCTGCATCACTGTCGAAGGCAATCATAACGGACAAGTTACGCAAAGAATTAGGCTATGATGGATTAATTATCACAGACGCGTTAGAGATGTCATCAGTAACAAAGAAATGGAAACCCGGCAGAGCGTCATTAATGGCATTTGAGGCAGGCAATGATATTATTCTTCTTCCTGTCGATTACAGAGCGGCGTATCATGAAATATTAAACGCTGTGAAGAAGGGCAGAATTTCGGAGAAGAGACTGAATGAAAGTGTGTTAAGAATACTTGAGTTCAAGTTTAGCCATATGTGAGAGTTAATGTATAATTGTAAAATCCATTTAAATTTTAACAGTGAGGTGTATTTAATTGAAAAAGTTTTTATTAATGCTTATGCTCGTTGTCATGTGTGTATCGGCCGCGTCTGCTGAAGTCAAAATCGGTGTACTCACGAAGCTGAATCTGACTCCCGAAGACTTTGCGAAGATAGTAAAAGCTGAAAGGGAATCAGGAAAGGTAAAAATATTTTCACTTGACGGCAAGCAGGACGATATGACGTTTGTATTCTATGAATCACTGAACGCAATGCAAATGGCACTCAATGCAGGAGAAGTGAATGCGATTGCACTTCCCGAAGACGTAGCTGAATATCTGCTGAATGTTACAGAAGGCTACACGATTTCGGCAATCATTAGAGATGAGCCTGTATTCCTGTCATTAGGATTCAGGAAGAGCGATGACCCTGAACTCAGAGACAAATTCAATGATGCTCTTCTCTCAATGAAAGCAGACGGAACACTTGCAATAATGCTCTCGAAGTTCGTAACTGAAGCTGGAATCGGAGAGCCTGAACCGATAAAATTCTACAAATACAGCAACACGGACACGGTTAAAGTTGCAATCACGGGAGACATGCCGCCGATTGATTACGTTGGTGCTGACGGAAAGCCTGCAGGATTCAACACTGCGATACTTGCGGAGATATGCAGAAGGTTACACCTGAACGTTGAGCTTGTGCAGATTGATTCGGGAGCAAGAGCTGCATCATTGGCATCTGGACGTTCAGATATAGTTTTCTGGTTTCAGAGCAGAAAAGCACAAGGCAAAATACTTGCGGATGTTCCTGACGGTGTAGTGCTGTCTGAATCATATTACAACTGGGACGACACGTATCTTATCACGAAGAAATAAACCTTGAGCAAAAAATGAAGAGGCAGCCTCAAATTACGGGGCTGTCTTTTTGTTCTGAGTCTCCCAGAAATTAACTGCATTGTCTAACCAGCCTTCAGCAACAGTTCCTTCACCTAAACCGAAGCCGTGAGATAAGCCGTCAAATATTTCAATCATTGCGTCAGTTCCGTTAGCTTTGATTCGATTGATTCTATTTTGCATGGTTCGATAGTCAGCTATGCCGTCATTAGTACCAACACAGTTATACGTTGGCGGTTCATTGCCTGTAACCTGAGATAATCCCGTGTACTGCATGATTACGGCTGAAGGTTTTGGGTATGCGTTCTCACCGAATGATTCAGTTCCGTATGTACCGAGCCATGCCGCCATTCTTGCACCTGCACTTCCTCCCCAGAGTGAATAATTTCTCACATCAACTTCAAGTTCTTCTGCATGGTCATGAATGAATGCGATTGCCCGCGCTAAGTCCTCACATGCCGTGTCTGATCCTGGCCGGTAGATTAGTGCGAACGCGTTATAGCCTCTGCGTGATAGTTCGAGTGCATGAGGAAAGCTGTCATGAATTGCTCCGACATACACAAATCCTCCTCCGGCATTGCACACTGCAAATTTTGCTCCCTTATTCCCTCTGAAGAAGAATAAGCCTGTCTGACTACTGCGCGAATCATTTTCGGGATATATGCTGTAGAAAATTTTTTTGCCTGCCTGAGCTTCACTCTTCATGTAGTTCACAATGTCTGCTGTCCTTGAGGGCTTAATGTTGCTGTACCATGTTAATCTCAATGTCCCTAATGTATTCCCTGAATAATAACTTTCGTTCAAGGGGAAAATGAATCGTCCGTAACCTTTGAATGCCGGGTCATTAATCACGTCATTAATCTCTGTGTTCACTGTTGCCATTGGTAATATCTCCGATGATTTAAAGAATGTCTGTAACGCATGATAAATATACATCTCACATGCAATCAAATCATGCCTTCCGTCCTGAATGATCGCGTAATGCAGATTTTTATGCGTAAACGTGTCTGACTTCATCATTTCCTGAATCTGATTGTTCGTTTGATTCCATATCGGGTCATTTGTGCCTATGCCCTGATAAATATAAAAATCTTCTTCGTTCCATTTTCCGTCAGAAATAACTTTTTCGAGATACCTGGTTGTCTCAGCGGGATAATCACGTCCGCCGTAAGTTGCAATGATCCAGCAGTCTCCGCTCATGGGCAGGAAGTACTTCACGTAGTCGAGATTATAGATGAACTGATACCACGTTGTAACCGCACCGAGTGAAAATCCTCCGAAGGCTCTGTGTTCTCTTGTCCGTTTGAATTCTTCAGGCGTAACATCATTTGCGTATGTGCTGTACCTGCTTTCGATATAGGGCATAAGATTTTCACGGAAGTCATTATGAAACACTGAGAGCTCATCAACTGAACGCGAGAAACTTTGAGATTTATTTTCGGCATCAAAAGTTGCGCACACAACGATTAAGGGCTTTATGCTTCCGTCTGCAATTAGATTATCGAGAATGTTTATCAGGCTGCTGTCATTAAAGAAATCTCCTGCGGTCATTGTCCATCCGTGCATGAGATAAAGAATGTCGTACTGTTTCGATTCGTCATAACCATAAGGCAGATATACATACGCGGTCTTTGTTATTGCTTCGCGGTTTCCTGAAGTGTAATCATAGCTCCTGTATGTTTCAGTTATTACTTGTCCTTTATTCGCGGCAGTCCTGAAATATGACTCTGGAATTTGCGAAATATATTCTGTCTGATTCGTTTTCTGATTCGTTTCCAGATTCTGTTCGGGCACATTTGAGTTTGAATTAGTGCTTGTGCTTCCTCCTCCGCAGCCTGTCATGAAAATCATCATTATTATCATCATACACACAATAAAATATTTACTCATTTTTTAATCGCTCCTCATAAAAAAATTTCCTGCCTCACTTTTTATCATGAAGCAGGAGTTTTAATTTTCAGGTTAATGTTTGCTATTCTGCATTAAAATTTTCATCAGCTCATCGTCATGATGATACATAACTTTTGATTCGTTATCGAATATCATCGCTGCGCCTTTATCCTTCGTGTATGCTTCCCAGCCTGGATTGCCCGTTTTCGCAAAATCTATCCATGCCTGACTCATTATGTCCGCAAGAGCATATGCTTTTTCTCCGCCGCCTGTAATCTTTTCACTCAGGGCTATATTATTGAACACAAACGGAAGTTCCGAACAGTGATAGGCCATAGCATAACCGCCCATAACAGGAGTTTCCCATGCGAAGATATACGAATAAACCGGAGCTGCATTCTGTGCTGCCTTAGCATTAAGAATTCGTAAAGCACCTTCTCTTATCCAGACTTCAGCGTATAATGCATCAGCCTTTTTCTTATTCGGATATGCTTTCATGAATGCCGATACAACTGCATCAGCTTTATCGCCGTATTTCTCTCTGAGTTTTTCGTTGACTTTTGCATCATCCCAGAAATTTTTATTGTCGCTCTGATTCGTTTTCATGTTCACGAGAAGGGGAACAGTTTCCCATTCATTGAGAGTTGAACCGACCATAAGCGGAATATTTTTGACCTGTTCCGTGAAGCCTGCACTGCCAATATCATTGGGAATCAAATCGCCGTCTTTAACTGGAGACCATGAATAAACCGCACAGCCTTCTTCGATTGCTTTCTTCATTGCGGCATTTCCTGCGGCAAAAAGTTTATCGAACGGGACATCACGAATCTGTTTTGCATTTTCAGGAGCAATTCCCAAATTCTGAAGCGTAAGCTCTGCTACTCTGCGTGTGGCTTTCTGATCCGGGAAGGTTATACCCATGAGATCAACAGCACCGCTCTGTTCGATTCCCTTATGGAAGAGTCCTGCGGCTTTAGGCATTCCCATTAGTGTGAGAATTTTTGCGCCGCCTCCTGACTGACCGAACAGCGTTATATTTTCCGGGTCTCCTCCGAATTTTGCGATGTTATCACGAATCCATTCGAGTGCCGCAACTATATCAAGCATTCCAAGATTGCCGGAATATTTGAATTCTTCGCCGTAAGCTGAAAGGTCAAGAAAGCCTAAAACATTAAGCCTGTGATTGATACTCACAACTACAATGTCGCCCCTGCGTGAAAGATTTTCACCGTCATAGACATCTTCAGCCGCAGAATTTCCTGCCTCAAATCCGCCGCCGTGAAGCCATACCATTACGGGACGCTTTTTATCATCAAGTGCAGGTGTCCAGATGTTAAGATTCTGGCAGTTGTTGCTTTGCGCGTAATTTCTGCCTTCCCAAAGAGGCCAGTAATAATGAAACGGGAACATGTCGCCTTCGGGACTAATATCTTGCGGGGACATCGGGCCGTAGTTTAATGCGGTTTTTATTCCGTCCCATGATTTTAATTTTGCAGGAGGCATAAAAATTTCTGCTTCAGCGTAAGGCACTCCGTGATAAGTGAAAATTCCGTTTCGGATATAGCCCTGAATTTTTCCGCCGTCAACTTCAACAACTGCAACGCCGGGACCTGAAATAATTTCAGCAGATGACACATTAATAAACGCAAGCGCAATGATTAAGGCACACGCAAAAATTTTTCTCTTCATTACTTATAACCCCTTTGATTCAAGCCATTTCTCTATATGGTCAGCGATGTCTTTATTGTTCATTTCCTGGAACATAAAATGACTGTTGCCCTTTATGCCTTCGTCAGGAAGATATATGACCGTTGCATCTCCGCCGTCTTCGTTATAGTGTTTTGCAAAATCCCGGCACTGATCTAAAACGCTCTTCCAGAATGCAGTACTCTTAATATCATCCGGGCCGTTCTCAATGTAATCTCCGAAATAGAAAATCATCGGAATTTTTGCCGCCACAAATTTCTTGTATGTCTCACTGCCGACTTCAGGAGCAAATCCCGGTTCGATTGCTACAATCGCGGCCATGTTATTCGTATCAGTCTGCCAGCCTACGCGCCCTCCCTGTGAATGTGTCAGGTAAATTGCTTTTTTGCCCGTCATTGAATGCACTTCAGCCAATACTGCGCTCAATGCCTCACCGAAAAGAACAACGTCATAATTTCCAGTGTTGGGAGTCATCTGACGCAGAAATTGATTCAAAGCTGATTCGCCTGCCGGGAACTGACTGCCTTCGTAACGGTTGGGAGTTCCGCGTCCGATTCTGAAATGCGTATACCATGCCTGATCGCCGGGATTGAATTCTGTTCCGTTTGCGCGCGTGTCCATATCGCCGTTCACGATTTTGACCGTTGAACCTGCTGCTCCTCTTCTCGGCTGATCTACGAGAAATGCCGCACGTCCTTTTCTCAGGAAAATATCGCTCCAGCCTTCGCGCCTGTCCGGTGTACTCTGCCAGCCCGTACGAGTCTGTCCGTAACCATGAAGATATACTATCGGAGTTTTGTTTTCGCCGTCCGGAATCTGATAGAAGACGTTCGCATGATCTACATGTGCTGTGTTTCCTGCACGTGAAAAATCAAGCCAGTTATCCGACACGTTAAACTCTCCGGGTAAAGGTTCGGTTACAGTTCCTCCTGCCGAGAAAATTCCCTGCTCGCGAATAACAAGCGGTTCGCCTGCTATTGTGTTGAGATTTCCAACGGGAATTATTTTGCTCAGGCCGTCAGGAAGAAGATTAATTTTTCTGAAATAAGTCTTAATATACCCTATTGCCTGCTCGAATGTTTCGCCCTGAAAGCCGTGCCCGCCGTTTTTAATCACATGAAATTCTGAATCAGGATAAGTTTTTGCCGCTCTCTGTGAATATTCAATCGGAACTATAAAATCTTTATCGCCGTGAAGAATTAAAACAGGCTTTGAATATTTCGGCATGTCCGCATAAATATCATAGTCCCACATGTCATTTACATAAATCGGACTTACATCAAGCCAGCCGTTATAACTGTAAACGGGAGGACAGTCATCTTTTTCCGCAAATTTTTTATGCAGGTCATCCTGAATTATCAATGCAGGATATAAAAGCACAAGTCCTGCTATTTCATCAGCATGGCGGGCCGCAGTTATAACTGAAACAGCACCGCCCTGGCTGCCTCCGATAACTGCAATTTTATCAGTGTCAACAAAATTCCATGATTTAGCAGCTTCAATTACACTTTCTAAATCTCTTACTTCGGTCATTACGGACATTTCTGTTGTCTCGCCGTCGCTGTGGCTGCCTGGTGTTCCGTCCGTTCGGGTTTTAGGACCGCCGCCTGCAAAATCAAACGTGTAAACCGCAATTCCATGTGCTGCAAGAGCTTCTCCGTATTGCGGCCATCTTCGGGCATAATTGCTGCCTAACTCATGAGCCGTAATCACCAACGGAACTTTTGAATCAGTCTCAGGCATGTAAAGAAGTCCACGCAAAATTTTTCTGCTTGAAGGATTCTCTACGTTCATATTAACAACGCGAAAGGCTTCGGCATTAGCAACGCCGGAAAAACTCGCAAAAATCACGAGTATAAACAAGATTTTTTTGAACATGGATAATATAAGCCTCCTT
Organism: Synergistaceae bacterium; assembly: GCA_017394925.1. Lineage (GTDB taxonomy): Bacteria > Synergistota > Synergistia > Synergistales > Aminobacteriaceae > JAFUXM01. Next base: position 506 of record JAFPWQ010000192.1, on the reverse strand, counting down.
AAAAATTTTGACGCAATAGTAATAATCGGTTTATACTATCGGTCAAGCGTATTTTTATCAAAGCAAATTCACAGGAGAATTTTTTATGATTTACACAATGATGCAGGCCTGCAAAGAAACGGGAATGACTTATCAGGGACTGAAATTTTACTGCAACGAGGGTTTAATTCCCAATGTTAAACGAGACAATATTAACAGAAGAATTTTTGACGAGCACGATATTGCATGGATAAAAAGTTTGCAGTGCCTTCGTGAGTGCGGAATGGGCATTCAGGAAATGAAAGAATACACTAAATTATGCCTCGAAGGAGCATCAACGATTCCAGACAGGCAAAAAATTTTAGCGCGAAAGAAATTACAGCTTCAGGAAAGTATTGCGGCTTTGAATGCTTCAGTTGAATATATAGACGCAAAACAGGAATTCTATGATGAAGTTCTTGAAGGCAAAAGAGAATACTTCAGCAATTTGATTCCGTGTTCATGCCAGAAATAAAAACAGCCCCCAT
>JAFPWQ010000191.1 GCA_017394925.1 Synergistaceae bacterium | reverse complement strand
CAGAAGGCAATCCGATAGATTCGGCTGTGATAATTTCAAGTGATTGTGATTTCTGGCCGTTGATTGAATTAACACCTGAGATTAAATTTCTCGTCATGCTTGAATATGATAACTGCTCACAGGCATATTATCAGCGTTTACAGGATAACGATGTTGCATTTTTCTACATTGATGAATATTTCATGTCGGGCAATCTTGAGCTTAAGACTGAATTTGTACTGCAGGAAATGATCCGCGAAATTGAAGAAAGTTATCTCAGCAAGATGAATATATTCTCGATAATGAACAGGGCACTGCTGAAACTGGATTTAAAAATGAATGAGAGTGAGGCCGGACTATTTTATGATAAATACATTTCACCGATGAACATAGCCTTTGCGAAGAACGGAGCCGCAGTATTGCAGAATAAACCAGCATTGAAAGATTAAATTACATGGCCTCTCTGAAAGAATCAGGGAGGTTATTTTTTTGCCGCCTCACACGTAACATCGAATGCTGAAGCTTCATCGGGATAATCTTCATTCCAGTCTGTTCCCTGAATGCGTAACGCGGCAGTCCTGTCTGATTTCAATGTGAGAGTAATTTTATCTTCGCCGTCAAGAAATTCACTGCTGAATATCCACGTGTTATTATCTCCTCCGCGCTTAACGTCATAAGGCAGTGCATACTCCCAGCTTCTTGTGTGTCTTAACTGATTTCTGTTGTCGTATATCTCGCATTTGAATATGACATCAGCAGTCCCTTCGCCGGAACTCTCATAAAATTTTATGCCTTCAATCGTGAAGATTACATTCTTTGTGTAGAGCGCAATATTCTCGCCCGGATTCCTTGCATATGATCCTGCGCCGTTCCCTGAGGCTGTCCATGTACCCGGAAGTGATGCTATACCTGCCGGAGCAGATGATGCAGATGATGATGAATGACTGCTGCGTTTTGATTTTCTTCGCGCACATTCAGATTCAGTGCATGAAAAGATTATGACCAGTGAAAGAATTAATGCGAGAAATTTTTTCATCAGGTGATTCTCCTTTTGGGAATGAAATGACGAGTTAAATTTTAGCACAGACTGATATAATACGATTAAATTAAGGAGGAATTAATTTCGCATGTCAAAAATTCTAATTGTGTCAGGTCATACGGATCTGAAAAATAATTCTTTCGCAAATAAAATTATTCTCGGACGCTTAAACGAAATATTACCCGAAGCCGAATACGTGTATCTTGATTCAGAGTATCCGGATTTTAAGTTTGATGTCGAGAAAGAACAGAACAGATTACGCAGTGCAGATATTATTGTGATGCAGTTTCCGTTCTTCTGGTACGGAGTGCCGTCATTAATGCACAAATGGATGGAAGATGTTTTTGTTCATGGGTTTTCACACGGCTCAAAGGGGAAGGCTCTCACCGGCAAAAAATTTCTTGTGTCGTTCACGTCAGGAGCACCCGAAGAGATGTATCAGGCTGGGGGCATTCAGGGCTATCCTGTTGATGATTTTCTGATTCCCCTGAAACAATTTGCTAAAGCCTGCGGAATGATCTGGGAAGGTTATATTTACAGCGGCGGATTGTCTTATGCGAGCAGACATGATGACGAGAAATTAAACCAGATGAAAGAGAAAGCAAAACGACATGCAGAAAGACTTGCAGAGAAAATAAAATCTCTGTAATAATGGCTGGCACAACATGAAAGATAATATAATAGAAACAGGGAATAGGGTATGCTTTACGCCTTTTCGCAGCCAAAATGCTTATATATCACTGATGAGAAAAGCAATAAATCTCACAAATTACGGACTTTTCAAAGATGAAAGCCGTGTATATTCACTTTTTAAGTGCAATATATTTCATTTTAACTGGGACATACAGATGTCGCTATCAAAACCAAATACCATAAGAAGAAAGATAAAATATCTTACATGGCTTCTTATGATTTATGCGATAAGGTTAAAAGGCGGAAAAATAATATTCACACTTCACAACAAAATGAATCATGATCGCAACAGACGATATAATGAGCTTGAAAAAATAACAATGCTCATTCTGAAATATGCATACAGAGTAGTAATTCACAGTACCGAAAGCATATCCGTAGTCAGAAAGCTCATCCCTGATACGGATACACGCAGAATAGTGTACGTTCCTCATCCGAATTACATCACGGCATATCACAACTTAAAGCCTTACACGAATTATAGCAGGAAAGAGAATGAAATAGTTCTCCTGTTCATGGGACTTATGCGTCCATACAAGAATATTGAGATAATTATTGAGGCGGCAAATCAGCTTCAGGGAATAACAGATATACACTTCCTGATATGCGGACGCGTAAAAGAGAACTATCGGAATCAATTGCTCTCACTCATAAAAGGCAGAAACATAACGGCGGATTTCAGATATATTGATAATGATGAAGTTCCTTCTCTGCTTGAACTTTCTGATGCTTTAATCACACCTTATAATACAGAATCAGTCTTGAATTCTGGTGCAGCCATTCTGGCATTCTCATTCGGCCGTACAGTAATAGGCACATGGACAGGAACAACGCGCGACATAGATGAATCACTCGTGTACTGTTACGATGATACGAACGATGAAGAAGAACATGTATCACGTCTCAAAAATGCAATCATGAAATTCTACGAGGACTTCAAGCGTGATAAGGCATCAGTGAAAGCAAAAGGAGAAAAACTCAGGCAGATAATGATAACTGAACATTCACTTGAAAAAGTAGCTGAAGGAATATCGAAGGCATACGAATAACCGCAAACATGAATCCCTCTGGTAAAATCATAATCAGAGGGAAAATTTTTTGTCTCATAGTGTTAAAATATCCCGCATAATATAAAAGGCAGGTATGAGAAAAATAAATGTCAGCGAGAGATAACTGGCCTTCAGAAAAGATAACTCCCGAAGAATTATTAGAGCAGTCAAGAGAAGCAGCAAAAAGAGCATACGTTCCATATTCACGCTTTCATGTCGGGGCCGCAATGTTAATGCCCAATGACGAAGTGATTCTCTCATGCAACGTTGAGAATGCATCTTACGGAATCACAATATGCGCCGAACGTGCCGGTGTCGTTATCATGGTCTCACAGGGAAAACGTAATCCATTAGCGATAGCCGTAACTGGATCGCATGAAGACAGCGATGATTATTTCACAATTGCATGTCCTCCGTGCGGTGCTTGCCGTCAGGCTTTAATGGAATTCAATAAAGATATGCTTGTGGTCATGGCCTCGAAGGATGGCGCAAAAGTATACGAGCTGAAAAAGTTACTGCCTCATTCATTCACGCTTGACCCGGATTAAATCATGAAGTGCGGAACTGTTTCACTAATCGGAAGGCCCAATGTAGGCAAGTCCTCGCTGATTAATGCCCTTCTCAGAACGCGTGCTGTTATCGTCTCGCCCAAGCCGCAGACTACCAGAAATTCAATCAGATGTATATATAACGATAATGACTCTCAGATAATATTCACTGATACTCCCGGACTCTACAGAGTGAATAATTCGCGCGACAAACTCGGAATTTTTTTGAATGACGCAATAGCCGGTGCAGTTGAAGGTTCTGATGTAATCTTATGGCTCGTTGACGCAGGAACACGAACGCTTGCGCAGGACGATTACGAGATCTCGGTTATGCTTCCGAATGTACCCGTTATTCTCGTTGCAAGCAAATCAGACAGGTCAGATCCTAAATTAGCTTTTGCACTCTATGATAACTTATTCAAATTCACGGCTAAAATTTCAGTCTCAGCGAAATTAAAGCGCGGTCTCGATAATCTGCTTATTGAGTTAAAGAAAGTTATTCCCGAAGGATTCCCGATTTATGACCCTGATGTACTCATGGATACAACTGAAAGATTCATGGCCAGTGAAATTATACGCGGAAAAATATTAATGCTGCTCTATAACGAAGTTCCCCACAGGACAGCCGT
>JAFPWQ010000190.1 GCA_017394925.1 Synergistaceae bacterium | reverse complement strand
TTCATTCTTGCCCAGATTGGCCGTAACTCTTCCTTCATGCATGACTAATACCCTGTCAGACATGTTAATCACTTCGGGAGGTCTGAGCTTATCATTAATATTGCTACTCCCTGTTTGGCTAATTCGTTCATGAATCCGTAAATTTCTGCCCTTGCTCCGACATCAACGCCTCTTGTAGGTTCATCGAGTATTAAGAGCTTCGGTTTAGTCGCAAGCCATTTCGCAATAACTATCTTCTGCTGATTTCCGCCCGATAAATTTTCCGCAAGCTGATCTGCTGAAGGTGTCTTTATCGCAAGTTCATGAATGTGTCTCGCAATTTCTTCTGTTTCACGTGAGGGATTGCCCAATGGATGACCTTTATATATCTCGTGAAGAATCGTAAGCGTCAGATTATAGCCTACGGAATTAATCAGCACTAAGCCTTCTTCTTTGCGGTTCTCAGGGACAAGTGCGATTCCGTTTTCCATTGCCTGCCTCACGGATCTGATATGTACGTTCTTTCCGTCAACTAAAATCTCGCCCGTGTAATTGCTGTCGATTCCGAAGATACAATGTGCGGTCTCACTTCTTCCTGCTCCGACGAGGCCCGACATGCCGACAATTTCACCCTCACGAATCGCAAATGATACTCCGTTCACGAAAGGCGGACTCACTAAGTCTTTTACTTCAAGAACAACTTTTCCCGGTTTAACTTCGTCTTTGAAGTATAACTGCGTTAATTCTCTTCCAACCATCATTGCGATTAACTGGTCATTCGTGGTCTCACGCGTATTAACAGTTCCGACATACTGACCATCGCGCATAATCGTTACTCGATCTGTGATTGCGAAAAGCTCGCTCATTCTGTGAGAGATGTAGATGATTCCGATTCCTTCGGCCTTGAGCTGTCTCATCGTCTCGAATAATATTTCTGTCTCTTTGTCCGTGAGTGAGGCTGTCGGTTCGTCCATAACGAGAATGTCAGCTTTAACTGAGAGTGCCTTTGCGATTTCGACCATTTGCTGCTGTGCAATGCTCAAGTCTTTAATCAGCGTGTTGGGATCAAAATCAAGTCCGAGACGTGATAGCATCTTCTTTGCTTCTTCGTTCTCCTGACCGCGTTTGATTATCCCTCCTATATTACGTTCACGCCCTAAGAACATGTTTTCAGCGATTGAAAGATACGGAACTAAACATAACTCCTGATGTATTACGCTTATTCCATGAGCCTGTGAATCTGCAACGCTCTTCATGATGTGTGATTTGCCCTTCACAATCACTTCTCCTTCTTCAGGAATGTATATCCCTGCAAGGCATTTTATCAGCGTTGATTTTCCTGCTCCGTTCTCACCTAAAAGCGCGTGTACTTCTCCTGCTCTGAGTTCAAAGTTTACATCTTTGAGAGCATATACGCCGGGAAATTTCTTGTGAATATGTTTCATCTGAAGCAGTACGTTATCTTCTGCCATGAAATTATTTCACCTCCGCAAAAAAATTAGAGGCAAGAGTTTTTATTTCTCCTGCCTCATTGATTCAAATTCTACTGCCAGCCGTCAACGCCAAATTCGTCAACGTTCTCTGCTGTGATTAACTGAACGGGTACAGGTATATGCTTCTCTACTTTTTCACCCGCAAGAATCTTATATGCCATTTCAACGCCGATTTTCCCAATGTTAATGGGAGACTGTGCTGCTGTTCCGGTCATATCGCCTTCCTTGATTGCCTTCTTTGCATCGGGTGAACCGTCAACGCCGTAAATTAATACGCCCTTCATATTTGCCGCTTTGAGTGCCTGAATTACTCCGCGCGCTGTCGGGTCATTTACGCACATTACAACGTTCATGTCCGGGTGAGCCTGAATGATGTTCTCCATTTTGGGCATTGCGATTTCAAGCTGACCTTCTGAACTGTCTTCTGCCGCAATCGTGAATTCGGGATGTGCTTCGATTATCTCTTTGAACTTTGCGATTCTGTCAATGCCTGTCTTCGTTGTGGGATGTCCGAGAATGATTGCCTTTCCGCCTTTGGGTAATCTCTTGAGCATGTCTTCTCCGCATACCTGGCCTGCCGCAAGGTTATCTGACGCAACGATACACGCAACGTAATCTTCATCATAGACTGCCGCGTCAACGTTGATGATCGGAATTCCTGCCTCATGAGCCGCCATAAGTCCGGGAGCTACTGCCTGCCAGTCTACCGGGTTCAGGAAGATTGCATCTACGCCCTGTGCAACCATGTCTTCAATCTGGGAGATCTGCTTCACGGGGTCGAGTGCAGGGTCAAGTGTGATGAGAGTATCACCGTTTGCTTCAACTGCTGCCTTGATTGCGTCATTCATTACGCCGAAAAACGGGTTATTCATCGTCATGTAGGTAGCTCCGAACTTCTTGCCCTGAGCACCTGCAATGCTGAATGATGATACAACGAGGACAGCAGCGAGGAAAAGAATAAAAAGTTTCTTCATGATAAAGAAAAACCTCCTGTGAAATGAAAAAATTTTTGGAACTTGAAAAAATAAATTGGATAGTAGAATTATATACCACAATACATAAATTTACAGGGGGCTTTAACGAATGAAATATTTTCTTGGGATTGATACCGGCACAACATCAATAAGCATAGCCGCAATAGATTCATCTGGTCAAATGATAACTCACAGGACGTTAAATCATTCTTCATTTATA
>JAFPWQ010000189.1 GCA_017394925.1 Synergistaceae bacterium | reverse complement strand
TCCGCAAAGCCTTCATGATTCGTGTTACTGAATGCCAATACTGCCGCGTCTGCTCGGTCGGGTGAATGTCCTAATCTCTTTTTCATGTCTTCTTTGCTTTCAATCTGAATCGCACCACGCGAATCTATCTTGTATTTCACGCTTGCAAGTTCACTCAGCAATTCATCATCAGGCGGCAATGATACAGGTTCTTTGTCGGGGTCAAGCAGTTCTCGGAAATTCCACCAGAGTTCCGCTCTCAGATTGTGATAACGCTCGGGGTCATTTGAACGCTCTGATACATTCACTCTCACATTCGAATAGCCGTATTCTTCAAGACTGTCCACAACTCCGCGACCGATTCCGATTTCATCTACTGCTATTCGTTCCGTATTGTGTTCTCGCGCGTGCTGTTGAACTAAGCCGGTTGTCTCTCGTGTATTCTTCTGACTGTACACATTCAGCTCTGTTAATTTATTCCCTTTGCGTACTGCTATTACCGTTTTGTCTGAACCATATGCTGCTACATCTACTCCTAGCTGTACGGGATTGCCTTCGGGCGTATCTTCCCAGCGTTCCATTGCTAACTCTATCCATAACAACGGTATCAATGTATCTTCGCCCTGCTGCGGAAAATTCCCCATTACCCTGACCTGATACGGCGCACTCTGCTCGCCCCATGCCTTGAATCGGTCTGAGACCCATTGAGGCGTTATCAGTCGCGGATATGGAATTTCTTTTACCTTGTCCTGCCATGTATCATTTGCTATGTCTTCAGGCGTTATTCCCGTCAATGTGAAGTTCGGCGTATCATATGCACTCACATGAAACGTCTTATATCCTATTGGCTTCGTGAATGCATCATAGAACGGTGTTCCTATTGCTGTAGGGTTGCCGATAAGTAACAGCCGCGCTCCTGAACTCGTTAATATTCCTTCTATTGCCTCGTATATCTCTATGTTCACTCCGGCCGCTTCATCCACAACAACAAGTATGTGTTCTTCATGGAAACCCTGAAACCTGTCAGGCTCATTCGTACTTAATCCTGCCGCGTACCATTCATCATGTATCAGGTGAAGTTCTGGTGTCTTTGGCAGTAAGTTCCCTCCGAGCGGTATTATCGCTTCTCTGTATGCACTGCGAATTTCCTTCCAAATTAATTTTTCTACCTGTCTCCATGTCGGGGCTGTCGATAACACTATCGCCTTCGGGTGCGTGTACAGAAACCATAATATGCTCATTGCCGCAGTGAATGTCTTCCCTATCCCATGACATGAACGCACAGCCGTCCGCATGTTATCACGTACTGACTTTAAGATTTCTGCCTGCACTGGCCATAATTGTTTGTTCAGGATTCTCTGGATGAAATATGAAGGGTCTTGAAGTTTCGTTTTGAACTTCTCTTTGACTGCAGCGGCATCAATTTCGTACTTAGGAATTTTCCTTACTCGCGTCCGTCCCATTGTAGTCCTCCATCATTAACTCTGCTAATGTCGTTACTCCAAGATTCCCCTTCACTGACACATCCCGTTCATCACGCTGGTCTAGATAATTCTTGCCTAAAAATATCGCCATTGCCGGAGACTTCTTTGCCAGTTCAAATTGTATATGTCTCAGTGATACCTTACCATATGCCTTTTTATCCTCATATACCTGTGAGAAATCTTTTCCGTACTCTCTTTGACACCATTTTCTTAACGTTACTACGTCGCATTCAAATATATTTGCTATATCTGCCTCTGTGCAGAAATGTTTGCATAAATTCTCGAATAGTCTTTTATCTATCTCTTTATAGGGACGGCCTCGCTTCACAATCTACATCACCGCCTCAGTCCTTCAATGCCAGATAAAGAAACGGAGTATCACACAGACTCGCTATTATCTCTATCAGACTCGTTGATAATGCTATCTCTATACATTCTGAAAATGTAAACATTCCATAAAAAGCAAGAAAGACAAAGAAAAAATTCTCAAGGCAATTACAGCTTATCGTTGCAAGATTATTCCTCAACCAGATTCTTTTTCCGCGCGTCTTTATTCGCAGTTTTTCATATAACATTACATCTGCCATATTTGCAACTGAAAACATTAGCAGGCTTGCACATATTACTCGCAGATTGATATTTAGTATCTGCCTCAACGATTCATCCGCAAAATCTATTGTGCTCGCTGTATATAGCAATGTCAGCTGTGAACATATCAGAAAAGCTATTGAGCAGAAAAGACTCAACCACACTTCTCGTCTAGCCTCTTTCGCTCCGTAACATTCCGTTAATATATCTGTTACTAAGAATATTGAGCTGAACATTATCGTTCCAAGTGTCGTATTTACTCCGAACATATCTACGTTCTTGATTGTCTCTATATTCGCAGTTATTGCCGCTACCGTACCCCATGCCAATAATCCAAACTTCCCAAACAACTTATACGACATCAATACAAGCGAAAAAACTATCAGAATCTCAAAGAAAAATATTAATTCATTCGGCACTATAAATGCACCTCCGCATATTTCTGAAACTTCACCCACTCTCCAAAATTGAACTCATCAAGCCCTACCCAATCTGACATACGTTTATCCGCCTCGCGTTTCTTCGATACCAGTTCACCATTCTTAAATCTGAACGTAGTACCATAACGCCCTCCGCTGCTCCAGCTTGAACTATCCACACTATCAAAGTGATAATTCTTCAATTCAGCAAGATTTGTGAACCCTAACGCGTGTATCTTACAATTACGTTTATGTGCCTCTTTTATCAGGTAAGAAAAGTATTTATATTCACTGGAACGCACATACTTTATTGCTATGCCGCCTATCGATATATAAGAGTATTCTTCACATAACCTGAAAAATTCTTCTGCTCCCCTCGTCCTGTGCCACACTGGAATACATTGATGATTCACTTTACGTTCAAGAAGTGAACGGTACTCTTTGACCTTCTCATACCCTACTAGTGAATCAATATCAAGCTCAAAGAATTTCTCTATGTGATTCTCGTTGATGAATGAAGCATATCGGTCTATATACTCTTCCCAGCCCTGTTTAACACTGCAATTGCTCATGAATGAAAATGCTCCTGAATCAAGCATGAAATCCTTGAAATAGTGAAGCAAAGATGAATACTTTTTTACGTCTCGCTGAGTTATTCGGAAGAATGAACCAAGTATCGATATTCCTTCTGTATCTGTTTTTATTCGTTCTATTATGCCTTCATGTGATAATTTTTCTTCAATTGACGCTAGATATATCTTCATTCAATTTTGATTTTCGCTCCACACTCTGGACATATTATTTCTTGCTCTGTCGATTTATCTTCATGTGAAGGTTCGGGTTCTGAAGCTTCAAAAAAATTTTCCGGATTTACAGTCTTATCTTCCAGAACAAACCCAAATTCAGACATATCAAAGTCTGCAAGCTCTTCAAGTTCAATGTCTAATTTCTCAAAGTCCCAGCCCGATAACTCACTCGTCTTATTGTCTGCAAGC
>JAFPWQ010000188.1 GCA_017394925.1 Synergistaceae bacterium | reverse complement strand
TGTTATCTTCACAAATTAAAGGAGAGAGCGTAAATGATTCTTTCAGGACTTGAGATAAAAAATCACATAGGGAATGAGATAATAATAGACCCGTTCGACGAAAAAAAATTAAATCCCAACAGCTATAATTTATCTTTACATAATGAGCTGTTAATCTACACGCACGAATCACTCGACATGCGAAAAGATAATCCCACAGAAAAAATTTTAATCCCTTCAGAAGGTTTTATGCTCATGCCCGGAAAATTATATCTTGGACGCACTCACGAATATACAAAGACAGAAGGATATATTCCCATGCTTGAAGGACGATCATCAATCGGCAGACTTGGAATATGTATACATGTTACGGCTGGCTTTGGCGATGTCGGATTTGCGGGTTACTGGACGCTTGAATTATTCTGTGTTCAGCCTGTGAGAATTTATTCGGGAGTTCAGATTGCACAGATATATTATCACACGATAACAAAGCCCTATGAGAGATATATTAACGGCAAGTATCAGAATAACAAAGGAATTCAGGCGAGTATGTTGTACAAAGAGTTTGGGCTCTGAGCCTCCCTATGCATAAAAGCAAGAGATTTTTAAGAAGTTTGACTGTTTAATTGTCCTTATTCTTAAAGGCGCGGCCAGTTCACCACTACTGTATAGCCCCGTTAAGGACACAACATTATTTTGATATGTACTGCATATTTTACCTGGCTGAACATTTTACGGATGAAACCTTTTCTTCGTCCAACGCCTGAAATATGTTATATACAGAATGAATGAGATATTATCATGTGTTTGAATATAACGTGAGGATAAGAATATAATACGCAGCACAGGAGCATTAATTTCAGAATGAAAAATTTGGGAATGATAGTAAATCTCCGCAAGCCTGAAGCTGTGAACATGGCCAGAAGGTTATTGCAATGGGGAAATGATAATAATTGTCCGTTCATGCTGCCTCATCAGGAAGCAAGCGCATTAACAACCGCAGGCTATGATGATGAGCAATGGCTTCATACGGTGAAACTTGCAATAGTAATCGGCGGAGACGGAACATTTTTGCGTGCGGCACGTTACGTTATGGGTACGGACATAATACTTCACGGGATAAATCTCGGTCATTTAGGATTCTTGGCATTAAGCAGACCCGAAGACACAGAGCATGATTTAGAGAATATATTACATGACAACTTTGAAGTTCTTGAACGCAGGGTATTACGCTGTATCCTTTCGCATGATGATTCGCCTTCACACAAGATGTATGCACTCAATGATATAGTTCTGAGTACAAACGCAATAGCAAGACTTCTTCAGATTGAAATTCAGTTCAACGATAAATTTTTCTGCGTGCTTCCTGCTGACGGAGTAATCGTATCAACACCGACAGGTTCAACCGGCTATGCGTTATCGGCAGGAGGTCCTATCATACCGCCTCACATGGATGCATTATTGCTCGCTCCTCTTTGCGCACACACGTTATATTCGCGTCCGTTAATGGCCTCTGATAATGACACAATAACGTTAATCCCAAGAGGTGTATCACGTGATTTGATTCTCACTCAGGATGGACAATTAGCATATGAAGTTTTTCCGAATGACAGAATAGAGATCAGATTATCCAGAACGAAAAAGATTCGGACGGTGAATCTTCCGGGCAAGAATTTTCTTGATATAGTGCGTGATAAATTAGGTTTAGGGAAGGCATTCAAGAGTGATTGAGAGCCTGAGAATCAAAAATATCGGGGGCATTCGTGAATCTGAACTGCATTTTACGCATGGCCTCAACGTAATAACCGGTGAGAGCGGAGCAGGCAAGAGCAGTGTTGTACGTGCACTTGAATTACTCACGGGCAGCAGGGGCGGACTCAAATTCATACGTGCAGGAGAGGAACGCGGAATAGTTGAGGCAAGATTCACGGACAAAACGATAATGCGTGAGATTCTGAACACAGGACGATCACGGGCAAAAATTGACGGACTGAACACGGGACTGAATGAATGTGCCTCAATCGTGAATTCACTCGTGAGAATTCAGAGCCAGTTCGCACAGATTGAACTGCTTGACCCTGAACGGCAGCTTGAAATGCTGGATTCATGTTTACCCGTTAGAATCAGGACTGAAGTGTTTGATTCGTTTCATGAGATTTACGAGAAGGCAAGAATAAGTTCGCGTGAGTTGAGGGCGATGAAAAAGAGACGTTCAGAGATTGAGAAGAAATATTCGAATGCCAGAGAAATATTTTCACTCGTCAAAACTGCAAGACCTGAACAGGGGCTTGAAATGCGTCTTGAAAATCAGCTTGCAGACCTCACACATAAAATCACAATGCGTGAACGTGCAAAAGTAAGCCTTGATACTCTGACCGGCGGACTGTCTGAACAGGGATTAATCGGGAATATTCGTTCATGTTTCGATGAGCTGTATACATTCATGAATGACGAAGCTGTACGTGAATGTGAATCCGCGATTGAGATACTGAATGATTCACTGAGAGATAAGAACATGCTTGCTGAACTCGGAGATAACGAACAGGACATAAAGATTCGTGAAGAGACTGAATCAAGATTAGGAGCATTGAGGAAATTAAAACGTATATGCAATATCCCAGATGAGAATGAACTCATGAATTACTGTGATGAAATATATTCCAGCCTTGAATGGTTAGAGAGCAGCTATAAGGAACTTGAAGAGTTATCATCACGTTCTCTTGATGAACGTAAGAAGGCTAACGCGATTGCAATTGAAATTCGTCATGCAAGAAATGAATCTGCACAGAGATTAACGCAAAGAGTGAATGAAATATTA
>JAFPWQ010000187.1 GCA_017394925.1 Synergistaceae bacterium | reverse complement strand
TCCGCGCATTGACGAACTCAGAAAGCCCGTACTGCTCATTACCTGAAAGATAATATATGCAATCACGACAGCCGAGTACGTGATGAAAATTCTTCTGGCTTCCGTGCGTTTAAGATTAATTAATCTCTTCATCGTCATGTTTACACCTTCTCCTGTATGCTCTTGCCGAGTAAACCTGCAGGCTTAACCAGAAGCACAATGATTAATACCGCAAATACAACTGCATCTGATAACTGACTTGATATATACGCCTTCGCAAAAATTTCAATCACTCCCAGCATAAGCCCTCCAAGAAATGCACCAGGTATCGAGCCTATTCCGCCGAAGACCGCCGCCGTAAATGCTTTTATTCCCGGCAATGCTCCCGTTGTGGGCATCAGTGTGGGATATGCTGAACACAATAACGCACCCGCAATTGCCGCAAGTCCTGAACCAATTGCGAATGTCATTGAAATCGTAGCATTAACATTTATTCCCATTAACTGAGCCGCTCCTTTGTCCTCTGAACATGCCCGCATAGCCTTCCCCACTCTTGTCTTCGAGATAAAGAGCGTTAATACAATCATGATTACGAGACATACGACAATCGTTAAGACCGTGATATGTGAAACTGAAAGATTGCCGTCAAAAAGTTTAAATGCGCCTCGTCCTATAATCGAGGGGAATACTTTAGGGTTTGACGACCATAATAATAATGCCGTATTCTGAAGGAAATAACTCATGCCTATAGCCGTAATGAGAACCGCAAGAGAAGGTGCCTGTCTTAATGGCTTATATGCAAAGCGTTCAACGAGAATCCCCAGAACTGTGCATAAGAACATAGCGATTATTACGCCCAAGAAGGGATTTAGTCCGTAACGTGAGACTGCATAAAAGCAAACGTAAGCTCCGACCATAATAACATCGCCGTGAGCAAAGTTAAGCATCTTCGCAATTCCGTAGACCATTGTATAGCCCAGTGCAATAATCGCATAGATACTGCCCAGACTTATACCCGATATGAAAAAGTTTAAGAACGTCATGAAAGAATAAAAACTCCTTTAAGATTAAAAAAAATAACAGCCGGAGATTATTTTATCAGGCCGTTAATCCCCAGCTGTTTTGATTTTCATTCAGTATTTGCGATTCAATTAGTCAAGACCCACATATGCGCCGTTCTTTATTACCATGCCTTTAGGATCTTTCGTAACTTCACCGTTCGATGACCATCTGACATTTTCACCAGTTAATCCGTTGAATGTCATTGTCGTAAACTGTTCAATCATCTTTGCGCAAAGTTCTTCAGCGTTCATATCGGGATTAGCTTTTGCCTGTGCGAGTGCCTGACAGAAAGCATATACGCAGTCATAACCGTCTGCCGCAAACTGATTCGGAATCTCGCCGTGCTTCTCTTTGTATTTCGCTACAAATTTAACTGTACGTTCATCTTTTGCGTCTGCATTGAAGGGTGTTAAGAGCATAACTCCTTCTGCCAATGACTTGTCAAAGCCTTCCATTGTGAGAATGCCGTCCATGCCGTCAATGCCGAACCATTTCGGAGCATATCCCATTGCCTGAGCCTGTGCGAGAATCAAACTTGCAGGCTGATAATACATCGGAAGAAATACAAGCTCTGCGCCTTTGTCTTTTGCGTCCGTGAGCTGAACTGAGAAGTCCGTATCATTTCCGTCTGCGAATGTCGTATCACTCACGATCTCAAGTCCGTATTTAGGTGCGGCCTCGATGAATGTATCATAAACGCCCTTTGAATACACGTCATCATTCTTCCAGATAACCGCAACTTTCTTCGCGAAGCCCTTCTCACCGATATACTGTGCGCTTGCTGTTCCCTGATTCGGATCTACAAAGCACATCTGGAACACGTTATCTTTTCCCTCAGTTACTGCCGCACTTGATGCTGAAGGTGTGAGCGCAAAAATTCTGTCTGAGAAATTCTCTGCTGCTGTTGCCTCACATGGCTTTGATGTTACTGATCCCAGTGAGATTTGCATTCCCCAGTCTTTAAGTGCGTTGTATGCATTGACTGCTTTCTCTGCATCGTGCGTGTCGTCCTCATAGCGTAACTCAAACTGAATATCTCCGTTCATCGCGTTAATCTCTTCAACTGCTATTGCGGCTCCGTTACGCGCTGCCATTCCGTAAATTGCTGCTCCGCCTGTGAGTGGTGCAGTTCCTCCGAGTTTGAACGCGGCACCGAATGCACTCGCTGACATTGCAAGTACGAGTAATGCAGACATGAATATTTTTCTTGTCATGAATATATGCCTTCCTTCACAAAAATTTATGCTTAACCTGAATGATTATCTGCGGCCATTTCAGAATCATGATTCAGGATTGAAGCCTCATATGCGAAAAAAGCGGCCTGAAGAATAACTCAGCAACCGCCTTTATTATTTTCGTGATTATTGGCGCGGCAGGCAGGATTCGAACCCACGACCTAAGGCTCCGTAGGCCTTCGCTCTATCCAGCTGAGCTACTGCCGCAGTATTTTTGCATTAATGGCGGTGGGTGTGAGATTCGAACTCACGATAGAAGTTTTAGCTCCTATACTCACTTAGCAGGCGAGCGCCTTCGACCTACTCGGCCAACCCACCATGTAAACGCAAAACGTGTGATATATTATAACGCGGATAAAAACTTGTCAAATGTTCAAATGCATTTTTCATGAAATATTACTGACCTTCTGATTCACATGAACCAAAAGGCCATGAACATAAAATTCTAAATTCCTGCCGCTTTCTTTAATTCTTCTGCTCTGTCGGTCTTCTCCCATCCAGGCAATGCGGGCAAGTCTATTCTTCCCATATGACCATAAGCCGCCAATGCCTTATACTGTGGTCTGCGCAAATCCAAATCGCGGATGATAGCCGCTGGTCTGAAATCAAAATGCTCGCGTAAAATTTCAGAAATTTTTTCATCGCTGAGTTTTCCGGTGCCGAATGTATTCACGTTCAATGATACTGGCTCTGCAACTCCGATAGCATAGGCAACCTGAATCTGGCACTCATCAGCAAGTCCTGACGCAACGATATTCTTCGCCGCGTAACGTGTCATGTATGCGCCGCTCCTGTCAACCTTCGTGGGGTCTTTACCCGAAAATGCTCCGCCTCCGTGTGGTACCCAGCCGCCGTATGTATCAACGATAATCTTTCGTCCTGTCAGACCAGAATCAGCCGCAGGTCCTCCCTTAACGAATCTTCCAGTCGGATTCACGAATATACGCGTCTTCTCGTCAATTAAATACTCAGGCATGACGGGCTTTATCACGAGTTCAATCATATCCTCGCGAATCTGATTCAGACTCACATCGGGGCTGTGCTGTGTCGAGACCACAATCGTATCTGCATGTACTGCTTTGCGGTTCTCGTATCTCAATGACACCTGAGTTTTTCCGTCAGGCCGCAAATATTTCAGTGTTCCGTCCTTGCGTACCTTCGTTAATTGACGCGCTAATGAATGCGATAATGCTATGGGCATGGGCATGAACTCTTTCGTCTCGTTGGTCGCATATCCGAACATCATTCCCTGATCCCCTGCTCCTGTCTTCGCAATCTCGTCTTCACTCTCTGAGTCGCGAACTTCAATTGCATTATCGACTCCCTGTGCAATGTCGCCGGACTGTTCATCTATTGCCGTCAGAACTGCGCATGTATCACCGTCAAAGCCGAATTTTGCTCTCGTGTAGCCAATCTCTTTTATCGTCTCGCGCGCTATTTTCGGAATATCAACGTATGTCTTTGTGCTGATTTCACCTGCTACTACTGCAAGACCCGTTGATACGAGAACTTCACATGCAACGCGTCCCATTGGATCTTCTTTGAGAATCGCATCAAGAACTGCATCCGAAATTTGATCCGCTACTTTATCGGGGTGTCCTTCGGTTACTGATTCAGATGAAAATATAAAATTTCCTGACATATTTATTTTTGCCTCCTTACATGCATAAAAAAACGTACCCTCTGTGATTCAAGAGAGTACGCTATGATTTCGTGTTCTGTGTGTATCTCTCTCTCATCATCCAGCTTCAGCTTTTTATTCTTTACTTGCTGCCGGTATTGGCACCTGATTCAAACAGGTTGCCGGGCTTCATAGGGCCGGTCCCTCCACCTCTCTCGATAAGAGTTAATATATTAATAATTAATCGCTACTTTGAGTATAACTCAACTGCGAGAATTTCGTTTACATCAATTGGTAATTCCTCACGTAAAGGCTCACGAATTAATTTCGCGCTGAATTGTGATTTATCCTTCTCTAAATAAGGCACGTTGAATGACACAAGCCCGGTGAAATTGCTTTCTATTAATGGATTTGTGCGGGTTTTTTCTTTGAGGCTGATAACGTCATTAACTTTGACTCCGAACGAAGGAATATCAACTTTTGCGCCGTTTACTAAGACATGGCCGTGACTCACGAGCTGTCTTGCCTGCCTGATTGAAC
Source organism: Synergistaceae bacterium (assembly GCA_017394925.1). Taxonomy (GTDB): domain Bacteria; phylum Synergistota; class Synergistia; order Synergistales; family Aminobacteriaceae; genus JAFUXM01. The sequence goes on along the minus strand of JAFPWQ010000187.1, from coordinate 215 downwards.
GCGCGAAACCTGTTCTATAAACAAGATTGTCTAATCTGCATTCAAGAGCTTTTAACAGTGCTACACCTGTCATTTCTTGACTCTTTTTAGCCATATCGAAATAACGTGCAAACTGTCTCTCAAGAATTCCGTAATATGCTTTAATTTTTTGTTTTTCCATTAATTGCAGGCCATATTGTGAAACTTTCTGACCTGTACGGGCTGCTGCGGCGGCT
>JAFPWQ010000186.1 GCA_017394925.1 Synergistaceae bacterium | reverse complement strand
ATCGGGTATAGTCCCGGAACGCAAAGACATTCCAGATAAATACAAATGGAATCTCGAAGATATTTATGCCTCATTTGATGAATGGCAGAAGTCTTATGATTCGATTCATGAACGCATTGACGCATTAGCGAATTATGCCGGAAAACTCGGTGAGGGTTCTGACGTGTTACTCGCATTCATAAAGGAAGACGAATCAGTATCGCTTGAGCTTGGGAAGTTATATTCATATGCGAACATGAAGAGCCATGAAGATTTACGCGAGAATAAGCCTATGGAGCTTGCCGGACTTGCTGAGAGCCTTATGGTGAAATATTCAGCCGCAGCTGCATTCTTTGAGCCGGAAATTTTAGCTTTGCCCCATGAATATATTAACGACTGCATAAAGAATGAGCATGAACTTACGCGCTATGAGTTCTTTTTCAGGAAATTATTGCGTGAACGCGAGCATATACTCTCACATGAACTTGAAGTCTTGCTTGCAGAGACAGGAGAATTGACAGCTGTACCAGAAAACGCATTCAGTCTTCTCACTGATGCCGACATGAAATTTCCCGACATTAAAGACGAGAACGGAAACATGACCGAACTCACAGAGGAACGCTGGTATCGATTCAGCCGGAGCAAAAATCGAAACGTGAGACATGATGCATTCATGGGTATCTACGGAACATACGCGAATTATAAAAACGCAATCGCCGCGTTATATTCAGGCTCTGTGAAGGGAGATATATTTTACTCGCGCACAAGAAAATATAAAAATTCACTGGACATGGCCTTATTCAGTGAGAACGTAAGCGAGTCAGTCTATGATAACGTTGTGAATACGGCTAATACATATTCGCAGAAATTATTGCACAGACTCGTATCGCTCAGAAAAAAAATCTCAGGTCTCAATGATTTTCACTATTACGATTTAAGCGCGCCGATTTCACAAGAACCTTCAGAGCGAATCGAATTCAATGATGCTGTTGAACTTGCACTGAAGGCACTTGCACCGTTAGGCGAAGATTATCTTGCGAATTTCCAGAAGGGAATAACTGAACGCTGGATTGATATTTACGAGAATAAAGGCAAACGGAAGGGCGCATATTCATGGGGGTCTTACGGGACTAAACCGTATGTCTTATTGAATTATGACGGAACACTTCACGATGTCTTTACGCTTGTTCATGAAATGGGTCATAGTCTTCACAGTTATTATTCACGCGAGAATCAGCCGCAGGTTTATTCAGAGTATACGATTCTGTTGGCTGAAGTAGCATCAACAACGAATGAAGCATTATTGCTTGAGTACATGTTAAAGCATTCGGACAGCACAGAGAATAAAAAATGGCTGCTGAATTATTATTACGACATGGTGCGTACAACATTCTTCAGGCAGGCCATGTTCGCAGAATATGAACGTGAGACGCATTCATACGCTGAGGCCGGAAATGTATTAACACCTGATTATCTTTGCGGATTATGGGAGAAGCTGAACAGGACATATTACGGCCCGTACATGACGATTGACCCGGAACTCTGCGCTGAATGGGCAAGAATTCCGCATTTCTATTCTGCATTCTACGTGTATAAATACGTTACGGGATTCACATCTGCGTGTGCGTTCTCGTCCGCAATCCTGAATCACGAAGAAGGAGCTGTTGAAAGATATTTAAACTTCCTGAAGAGCGGCGGCAGTGATTACTCGCTGAATATCTTACGCAGGGCAGGCGTAGATCTCACAGAGTCAGCACCGTTTGAATCGGCCATGAAGTTATTTGAGTCGCGTCTCAATGAAGGCACAAAGGTATGGGGAGTTGAGGTATGATTAAGTTAATTGCATTTGATTTAGACGGCACACTCTTAAACTCAAAGAAAGAAATTACGCCTGAGACTTTTCGCATTCTTGAGCTTGCCGCGTCAAAAGGAATCGAAATTGTACCTTCAACCGGAAGATTCTGGCACGCTGTCCCTGAGAACGTGAAGAGTCTTGAGTTCGTGAATTATGCGATAACGTTAAACGGAGCAGAGATATTTGACGTGAGAGAATCAAAATCACTGGGAAAATTCGAGATACCTGTTGAACGTTCAAGAACTTTATGCAGAGTATTTGATGATTTGAACGTGATTTATGATTTCATTGCTGATGGTCAGGGCTTCATGAAACGTGAACTCTATGAAAGACTTCCCGAAGTCATGATAGGCGAATGGCAGCTTAAAATCGTCCGTGATTTAAGAACTCCCGTTGATGATATTTATCATGAACTCAGCACAAGAAAAGGCGTTCAGAAAATGCAGATATACACAAAGGATAAAATTCTGCGCGAAAATTTGCTTGCCTCACTTCCTGTTGTATTCCCAAAATTATTATTCACGTCATCAGTTCCGAATAACATCGAGATTAATGACCCCTGCGCAAATAAAGGTGCAGCATTAAAATTTATTGCAGACATGATTCATATTCCTATGAGTGATACTCTTGCATTCGGTGATGGTTCTAACGATATAACTATGATTCGCAATGCTGGTGTGGGTGTTGCTATGGCTAATGCAATTGACGAGATAAAGAATGCGGCAGATTATATCACGCGTTCATGTGATGAAGACGGCGTAGCTGAAGGGATAAAGAAATTTTGCGGTCTGGAATAATAATTATTATATGCATATTGCTTGAACACACTGCAAGATTCTTTTTTGCTCACACTATGAGCTATAATGCCGGTGCTGCTTTCGGTCTTTTCGGAAGTTCGCCGGTATTCACTCTCTGGCTTTCAGGTCTGGCATGTACATTTCTTCTCTGTATTCTTTTCTTCGTGAACATGAAGACATCTACGCGTACAGGTCTTGCAGTCATGTCGGGCGGTGCATTGTCGAATCTCATTGAGCGTATTATTCTCGGCCATGTCATTGACTGGATACCCGTTCCATTTTCATTTATTGACCTGAATTTTAATCTCGCTGACGCTGAAATTTCATTAGGAGCTTTAATCGCGTTCATATCCTGCCTACAATAAAAGCTCCTTAATTCATGTTCTGCTTTATTTTTCAGCTCAGCGTATATTATTATCCCTTCCAGGCATATAATCACATCTCAATTGAATCCAGAAGGAATTTTATTGATTCGTTGCGCAAATTATTCTTTATTTCATTAACGCTCGCATAGTCAATCTCTTCCCTGATAAATTCAAGCTCATGATTATCTCCGTGATTGAATTCAAAACGGCTCTCAAGATTAAAAGTATTCAGCAGATCCGTAAGACGCGTATCATCATCAAAACGTCTGTATACAGCAAATTTTTTGTTGAGATTGATTGATAAGGCCGTGGCATGAAAAGAATCCGTAACAATATATTCAGCATTCATTATGCACTTTATGAATTCAGGCAGACCTATATCCGGTAAGGGCACACAGCATGAAGGAGGAACATATGACTCATTCACAGCGTCAGTCAAAGCACAGAATGCCGGCATATTCTCTTTTCCGGAAAAGACTTCAACATCATGCATCCACGTTGTATTCTTCGTTCCCAGAACATAACAGAATATATATCTTTTCCCTTCCAAAGCAGGAATGCATACTTCCGATGTAATTTCATCAAAATCTTTTCTCGTCATCAGAAATGAAGGATCTAAAACAGTTTGAATGCTGAGTTTACCCGCTATTCTTGTAAGCTCGTTCTCTGCGTTTCTTTCACGTACTCCTATCCTGTAAAATCTGGGTATATATTTTCTGTAAAATTCTTCTTTTTCCTCAGGAATACGTTTCCAGCCTATACTCGTACCATATGATATTTTTCTCTTATGATCAGGCACAAAATCTAAAAGGTTATGCACATTGAAAAGATTGGGCGATGGATTCCACATTTGATCACTGCCTACCATGAATATGTCCATGCTTTCAATCATGTCTTCGTAACCACGCCTGCTGTAAACTTTGCAGCGCGGAAGTTCTTTGCAAACCAAGTCTCTGTTCTTCTTTCGCCTGATACGGTAACCTTCCTGAATCGCTTCCGGCATCTTCGATAATGCTTTTTCTTTGGCTGACTGGGATTTAAGAAAGAATCGTTTTATCTTGCGTAATATTGCGGCAATAAGCTTAGGGTAACTTTGAAATACTAAAGGGGCTGGCCTGAAAACGTTATAGCCATGACTCTTAAGGAAACGTACAAGGCTGTAGCACTGAAGAGTCGTTCCATAATTATATGTATAATACCATGTTATTAAACATATATTCTTTGTCTTTGTTCTTTGTCTTTGTTCTTT
>JAFPWQ010000185.1 GCA_017394925.1 Synergistaceae bacterium | reverse complement strand
GTATGCTTTGATTTTTTGAGGGTAGCCGCAATATTCGCTGTAATGATTCTTCATGTTGCCGCACATAAGTATCGTTCTGTCGGTGTTCATTCATATGAATGGCAGGTATTCAATTTTTATGACGCTGTAGTCAGGTGGGGTGTCGGGTCATTCACGATGATTAGCGGTGCATTGTTCCTAAGCAGAGATAATTCACTCACAAAGATATTCAGCAAGTATATTCTCAGAATAGCAACGGCGTTTATATTCTGGTCATTCATTTACGCTTCATGGCATTATGTTAAGACCGATAGCATTCTCAAAGCATCAGCACATTTCATAAAGGGTCATTATCATCTTTGTTTCTAATTTATGATTGCAGGACTATATATGATTGTGCCGTTCCTGAAGAAGATAGTAGCTTCGGAATTCCTGATAAAATATTTTCTTATTCTCTCATTAATCTTTGCGTTCGTTATTCCTGAGATTGTGCATATCGTTACGTTTTTTTCTGAGAAATACGGTCTGTTCATCAATAAATACTTTAACGGTTTTCACATGCATTTTGTCTTGGGCTTCACGGGCTATTTCATTCTGGGTTACTATCTGAATAATATTGCAATCTCAAAGAAGGCAGAGAGAATTATTTATGCATTGGGTGTTTTGGGATTTGCTTATACAGTTCTGATGTCGGCTATAGCTTCACTGATAAAGAATGAACCGTTTGTATTTTATGGCAATAATACTGTTAATGTCCTATTTGAAGTTATATCTGTATTCGTATTCTTCAAATTGCATTATCCGAAAAATAAAAAGCTCATAAAAATATTTCGTGTATTATCGCAGTATACATTCGGTGCATATCTCGTTCATGCCGTCGTTATTGGAAGTATACACACTTTCATAATTAACCCTTTGTCATTCAACCCGTTATTCTCAGTTCCGTTAATCGCAGTTATAACGTTCATAATCTCATTCATAATATCCGGCATATTGAATCATATTCCTGTCCTGAAAAAATATATCGTGTAAAATAGCAATGAAATCACACGAAGGGGAAATGATTTATATTTATGCATGGCCATGACAGAATAAGCTATCTTGATTCACTGAAAGTACTTGCGGCATTCTGCGTGATATTCATTCATGCGGCCTCAGATGTATGGCATAAATCCGATGTGTATTCACTTGAGTATTGCGTCATAAATATATACGAAGGCTTAATACGCTGGTGTGTACCTGCATTCGCAATGATAAGCGGTGCGGTATTCATCAGGCGTGATATTCCCCTGCGTGTAATATTCAGTAAGTATATCTTCAGGATATTTACGGCATTTATATTCTGGTCAGTGTTCTATGCATTGATTCACTATCACGTCAACGAAGATTTCGACATGGCCGTTACGCTCTTAATCACCGGCTACTTTCACATGTGGTATCTTCCGATGACAATGGCATTATATGCAGTGATACCCTTCATGAAGTTAATCGCGAAGTCAGAATCACTCACGAAGTATTTTCTGGTCTTATCGTTAATAGCGTTTCTTGCATTCCCTCAGGCAATTAACACGACATTATTATTCTCAGGTCTTTACGGCAATATATTATCTCAGTTACGCGGAAATTTTTATTTCAGTCTTGCAGGAGGCTTCACCGGATATTTTCTTCTGGGCTATGTGCTTAGTGTGATTGAAATTGATTCAAGGCTTGAGAGAATGATTTATGCTTTTGGCATTGCAGGGTTCATTATGACAGTGATATTAGCACATTCAGCTTCAGTTATGACAGGAGAGCCTGACCAGAGATTTTATGACGCAATGAATATTCACATAATGCTTGTGAGTGCTGCAGTGTTCGTATATTTCAGAATGCATGATTTGAGCTGTGAATTCATGAGTAAAATATCGCGTTACAGTATGGGCGCATATCTCATTCACGCTGAGCTTCTCAGGCTTGCAAGACTCATGAATGTATTATCATTCTGCCCGTTAATTGCGATCCCTGTCGTATCACTCGCAGTTCTGGTTATCTCGTATGCATTATCGGCATTGCTGAATCAAATTTCGTTCGTGAATAAATATATCGTGTAGTCATGGCCGGAAGTGAAATCGCAAAGTATATTTGTCAGTGAATGCGGCTACATAAAAGCTGGAATAAATATATAATATAGTCATGGCTAGAAATGAAATCACAAAATATATATGCACAGAATGCGGATACATCACTACCACGAAGACCGGCAAATGTCCGTCATGTAATTCATGGGGAACACTTGAAGCCCTGAACGAATCACCGAAGAAAGAGAATCGCGAATCGAATCACTCACACGTAAAGATAATCAGTGCGCAAGACGTAAAAGCACCTGAGAGAATATCGACATGCATAAGTGAATTAGACCGTGTATTAGGCGGCGGATTAGTACCCGGAGGAGTTGTGTTAATCGGAGGTCAACCGGGTATAGGGAAGTCAACGCTGTTATTGCAGGCGGCCGGAAGCGTCGCGAAAAATTATAATCGTCCTGTGCTGTATATTTCGGGTGAAGAGTCAGAAGCGCAGGTATCACTGAGAGCCGCAAGAATAAACACGTTATCCGAAAAATTATATTTATATTCAGGCTCAAATCTTGAGGACGCATTAAGCAGTCTTGATTCTGATTCTTTTTCTGATTCGTTCTCGTTCTTTGTACTCGACAGTGTGCAGGCAATGAGTGCTGATTCAAATTCCGGCTGGCTTGGAACAGTTACGCAGGTACGTGCAGTAGCTCAGAGAGTAATTGACTGTGCGAGAGAGAAAAACATTCCTGCGTTCATTATCGGACATATTACGAAGGACGGAAAAATTGCCGGGCCTATGATGCTTGAACACATGGTAGATACCGTTCTGAACTTTTACGGCGAAGGTTATTCATCATACAGAATGTTACGCGCAATAAAAAATCGTTACGGCAGTACTGATGAATTAGGCGTATTCGAGATGAATGAAGACGGATTGATTCCTGTTCTCGACAAGAGCGGCTTATACTGGAACCGTGATGATGTATCTGTTCCCGGTGTGGCCATGACTATAGCACTTGAAGGAAATACACCATTAGCGGCCGAGATTCAGACGTTATCAGCAAGAACTATATTCCCATATCCAAGACGGACATCAAGAGGGATTGAGCTTAACAGATTTCAATTATTGACCGCAGTAATAGACAGACGATGCAATATCTCAACGGGCAATCATGATCTGTATATCAACGTTGCAGGAGGTTTGACGCTTTCAGATCCGTCAGCTGATCTGCCTTCATGCGCGGCTATAGCGTCATCATTGAAGAATATAGCATTACAGGCAGGAACATGCTGGCTCGGTGAAGTCGGACTTGCGGGTGAAATCAGGCCGGTAACACGGATAGACCTGAGGCTGAAAGAGGCGGCGCGTCTGGGGTTTCACAGTGCGGTTGTGAGTTCACGTGAGCGGATCAAATTTGACGGCATAAAGATAATTCCCGTATCACATATTGACGATGCACTTGCTGATATTCTGAGTAAACGCTAATTCCAGTTGAAATTACTGCGTAAATTCTTCAGCTTCCATGATGCGCGTGATACATAGACTATGTAATTTGCAAAGTTTGTATTCCATGTTGCGCTTGCCGGCCATATCTCTGGTCTTGTTGTATTGCCTGCATCATTAACTCCTCCGCTTGCAAGTACGTACATATCCAGAATGTTATTCACTGTGTCGAGTTCAAAATATACTTCAAGTATATCTGCTTCGTTTGGATATGCCTTGTTGCTGTCATCGTTCCAGCCTTTACCTGAAAATTTCCAGAACATGAAATTATTGTCTTTAACGAACATTCTTTCACATTTTAAGTATAACAATTCATCACCGGGATATACTTTCTCAATATATTTTGGTGATGCCGGCTGTGTCTCTGTGAACAGGTATAACTTGAATTCGCCGTTATTACTTACAGGACCAATGTATAAAGGTCTTCCAGTGCCTGCCATTACTGTATAACTGTTCAGGTAAGCTCTTCGGGAACTGTGATCGTCGTTTTTATTGAATTCTGAATTATTATCTCCGTATTTATGATTTGCCCCTGAAATAAAGCCGGCATTTACACACGCATTGTTTGATGTATCAGATGAAAGCAGCATAGGATAATTACATCCGCTTACTATTGCATCTGTACTTTCTGTTGTCCTGATTGTAAAATTGAAATCTAAAGGTTTTTGTGTATAAAGCAATGTAAGTATGTTGCCTTTGATTTTATTATCTTCATTTATGCCTGCTGAGGTCTTATTTTCTCCGACATTTGAGCCGTCCCCCCTTGTTATTGCAGCCGGAAATTTAAGCTGAGGTTTCATTCCGGATAAATTGATAACTTTGCATAATGAATCTCTGACTTCAGATGAGCTGCTGCACTTCCCTAAACCGAGTCCCACGTTCCTGATTCTTGAATCTACATAGGCAATGACTTTCCCGCCTTTCTGACGGGCATTGAGAACCTGCTGTGTCCTTGAGTAGAATGACAGCATAAGATAAAAAGACGTACATAAAACGAGAATGAATCCTGTCTGAAGTACCATACCCGTCAAAATCTCAACCAGAATGAAAGCCTTAGAACGTTTCATGAAATATCTGCACCTTTTGAGTAATGATTGATATAATAATCACATTCTAGCAAAAAAAGAATCGGGGGTAAAATCAAATGGAAAAATTAGACGTATTCAAATGTTCAAAGTGCGGCAATATCGTTGAAGTCATGCATGTCGGCGGCGGAGTATTATCATGCTGCGGAGAACCCATGAAACAGCTCAGAGAAAATACAACAGATGCGGCGACAGAAAAGCATGTACCAGTTCTCGATGGCAAAAAAGTAAAAGTCGGAAGTGTTGCTCATCCAATGGCTGAAGATCATTATATCGAATGGGTAGAGGTCATCAAAGGAGAGAGAGTAGCGCGTTGTTTCCTGAAGCCCGGCGAGGAGCCTTCAGCGGAATTCAAATGTGCTGAACCCGGCGTAACAATGAGAGAGTACTGCAACAAGCATGGACTCTGGAAGGCAGATGCATAACTCATGAAGATCTCAGATTCGATGACTGCGGCAATCAATGACCAGATAAAGGCGGAATTCGATTCAGCGTATATATATCTGGCCATGTCGGCATATCTCAAAGATGCAGGGCTTGACGGCATGTCTCACTGGATGCATAAGCAATACAAAGAAGAAGTTGAACATGCAGAAAAATTTATCAGCTATCTTTATGAGCGCGGCGCACGTGTAATCATTCCTGATATTGCGAAGCCCAAAGATACATATGAGAATGCACTTGAAGTATTCAGAACGGCATATGCTCATGAACAGTATGTAACATCAAGAATATATAAACTTGTTGATTTAGCTGTCTCAGAGAAGGATTATGCGACTCAGTCAATGCTCAAATGGTACGTTGATGAACAAATGGAAGAAGAAGACAACACCGGCGGAATAGTGAGCAAACTTGAATTTCTCGGCGGAGACAAGCACGGAGTTTACACAGTAGACCGGGAGCTTGCATCACGCTAGAATGAATTTATGCAGGGAGGTAATTTAAATTGCTTCCCTGTTTTTTATATGAGAGAATGAACAAGACAGAGTTAAAAGCGTTTCTTGAAGGGTTATATTATGTGTATGCGCGGCATGAGATAATCAATCCTGACCCGTTATATTTTCTGTATTCGTATCATGATGTCAGAGACAGGGAAATTGCCGGGCTAATTGCATCGTCATTAGCATACGGACGTGTTGCACAAATCATGAAGAGTGTTGAAAAAGTTCTTTCGTGTTTAGGGAATGAGCCGTATAAATTCCTGATGAATAACGAAAGATTTGATTTAGTGCCTGAGACATTCAAACATAGATTCACGGCAGCATATGACATGAATAATTTTCTCTGGAATATCGCAAATGTGATTCGTGAATATGAATCAATCGAGGAATTTATGAGTGAGTGCCTTAATATTTCAGACGGGAATTTATTTTCATGTCTGGATAAATTTTCTGAGAGACTTTCAATGAACCGCAAAACTGAATCATTTTCACTGATTACTGCACCTAAGGACGGCAGTGCATGCAAGAGATTATTTTTATATCTTAAATGGCTGGTGAGACATGATGACGTAGATCCAGGAGGCTGGGAAGTATTAAGGCCAAGTGATTTGATTGTGCCGACTGATACGCACATGCACAGAATAAGCGTTCAGTTAGGCTTAACGAGTCGGAAAAGTGCTGATTTGAAATGTGCTGTAGAAATTACGAATGGATTTCGTGAGATATGCCCGGAAGACCCTGTGAAATATGATTTTGTACTGACCAGATCAGGCATCCGTCAAATTGAGTTGATTCTACCACAAAACAATAATTAAGTCATAATCATTAATATTTTTACTCACTTTCCAGCATCAAATATTTTACTCCGAACCTTCCCGCAATCTATATGTATCCATGAACTATATTTCTTGCAATACCTCAATTCAGGCAATTCTCCACGCGCATACATGGCCTTCACTGTCTCTCTCATACATCTTTGACGCTCCCAAACTGCACGATAAATCCGCCGCATATCCCTGTATATGCTGACTGTTAGGTACTCCTCCAACTTTTGCATTATGACTCCTGCATCGGCAGCCACTATTCACTCGCACAGGCACTCCTAATTCATCGCGGATTTTTTGACACATATCTAATCCCGCGTTGAATAACCAGCTGTTTTGATGCCCCCCTTCATTTGTGTCTGTCTCATTCATCTGCGCGTTGTATAACACATTCGACAGCATCATGAGCTTGCCGCCGTTCAAACTGTGAAACTTCGCTATATAGTACCTATGACCGTTGATTGTCCAGTAATCACCGATGTACAGGTCATCAAAGGTCTTATTCGTGATTGCTGCTTTCTGTTCATCCGTTAAGACTGTTCCCTTGTCCCTGAAACCCGCTATTGAGTTATGAAACTCGTATGTGTTCGCAGTTAAGATATTCGTTCGGGCATTCAGAGTTTCTGCCGTTGAATTCAGTGCCGCTATTCCTGCAGTGTGTGCGGCTGAATCTCCTTCAATCTTCGTTAGTCTCGTTGATGCACTGCTCCATTCTCCCGCCGCTTTCAGACTCTCAAGCCACGCATCAACCGTCCCTGTGTACCCGTTCTCCACCGCAACTTCATACGCACTCTTGCCGTGTATACTCTGCATGTCTGAATCTATGTACTTGTCGAAATATCCCAGCAACTGTGCCGCTAAGGCTGATACTCTTGCACTTCCCCCTGAGTTGAAATTCCGAATCACTGCATACTTCGACGACGTTAAACTCTCTCCCAAATACGGAGTCTTTAACACTATGTGCGAACTGTCTGTTACTTCGGAAATCTCGTAAAAATTGCTCCCGTCCACCGTGAACATATCTCCTGCCTGAATACCTGCACTTAACCAGTATGTAGATGTTCCTGCAAGATTATATGAATTCTTTTCTATTGATGCCGTCCCTTCTCGGTACCACATTGTATATGCACTCATACGTTTATTTCCCCTTTCATGATATTGTCCATTACACTTGATACTACTTCCATGATTGAACCCGCAAGACTTTCAAGACTTTCAACACGTTCTGTTAAATCACTGACTGCCGCGAGCATTTCTGAATCTATATATGACAGGTCAGACCATGCAGTTTTTCCATTGCCGATTTTTATTCTCTGCGTGTCTGATTCAATTCCTAATTCACCCTTCAGTAATACAGGATTTAATGTCTGCCATTCTGATTCATTTCTTGACGTTAATGCTATATGTTCGGGATATAGTGTATGTGTGATTAAGGCCATGCGTTAATATCCCCTTTCTATAATAAAGCCCCTCACGCTTTTACATGAGAGGCAGAATTTTTACGTGTGCTTTGCGTTAAATTCCAGCAGGAGCAGGATTTGCACTGATTACCGTTATACCCTTCAGCGCATCAATATCAGTCCGCTGTGTCGAGTTCACTGTTTCAGCCGCTGACATTCTCCCCTGCAGCGCTGTTATATCCGTATTCTGCTGTGTGTCAGTCGCTTCTACTGCTGTAATTCTTGTTCCGAGACCGGATATATCTCCTTCGTTGGTGCTGACTCGGGCTGTGAGTGCTGTAATGAGTCCTGAGACAACAGGGTCCGAATAATATCCGAGTTCACCCCAAGCTGTATGCCCATCTCCCAGTTTGGCCTTCTGAGTGTCCAGTTCAAAACCAAATTCTCCAGCAAGTAAGACGTCGCTATTCCCCCTGTCTGCTGCATTCTTGCACTTTAACTGAATCGATACCCCGTACATACTATTCGCGCTTATCGTCGCCATGATAATACATCCCCTTTGTGAGTCTTTATGTTATTCCCAGTCTTATATTCCTTCCGTCAGCGTAAGACTGATAACCGCCTGACCGTCTTCCTGATGAATACTGTTAACCGTAAATTTCCCGTCCGCGTATTCGACAACATCCCCCTCTGATAATGTATCTAACACATACTGCGTGCCGGCATAGCTCAGTGTTAATACTCCCTGTTCATTTACGAGGTTGTAATTGCTCACTGTCCAGATTTCATTCGAACCGGTTATTATCTTATCCCCGTCTTTTAACGTTAATATTCGTGCCTGATCTGATTCACTGATTAAATCCAGAATGACAATGACCGCACCATCGGAATCAGTGTATGAATTCCTGACCCTGTACTGCCCCGTTTCACATGATAATATCTCGTTCTTCGTGAGTGGCTTCATGGCCGGTTCACTTTCTTCCGGGTACATGTCATCATCGCTGTTAGGATACAATGAAGCAATCAATTTTGTAACGATAGAAATAACGTTTTTTATTTTTGTGAATTGTGCATGCATATATGATATTAACTCAAGCAATGCGTCAGAATTACTTTCAACATGCTTCATCACGTCATCATGAACACTCCGGATTATTTTCTGAAGGTCTTCACTGGTCATGATGATATTCTCATTCGCTTCGTCTATTCGGGAATTCGCCGCTTCTATCTGAATTTGACGCTGTGAATTTTCTTCGTCTATTCGGTAATTAGTCTGCTTAAATTGTGATTCAGCATTTTTTCTGTCGGCAAGCATTTTCTCAAAAACTTCGTGCAAATGAAAAGTCGTTTCAATTGAGGCACTTGCTAAATCATCAATTTGTCCCTGTAACTGCGGTATCGGTTCTCCTGCTATACCCTGAGGTCCGGGTTTATTCCCGTAAGCTATAGGTCCATTTCCATAATCAACCAGAATAATCTGCTCGTCCCCGATAAAATAAGCCCTCCCGCGTTCAAGTTTCGGCGGAAGAGCGTTTCTCGTTGCTGCGTACCTGACACTGAAAAACGGTCTGCTCATTCGTTATTATCCTCCTCGTTGTGATGCGTCTCCTGATTATTACTCTTTGGCTTCGGTCTGTTTATCATTCCCATGTGAATTTTTCTCCTCTCTGTGCATATATATACATGAAATCCCCCGCTCTTAATCTGAATGGGGGATTGCCTGATCTGTAACTTTGAAATGCTGATACAAAAACTGCGATGTTGAATGAAATTCTTTGTCTGAATATATCACCGGATATTATAACATAAATCACGAGGCAAAAACAGCGGCAAATTGATATATAATAGGAGTTTCGCTTATCCATTCGTAACTGGCTGTCAATACATGGCCTGATGTACCTGCTATTCTCACATACTGCGGATCATCTGACACTGTATATGATTTTCGCGGCATGAGAGTTCCATTGTCATATATACTGATATTTCCGTCTTTGATTATGTGCGTTAATTTATACGTCTGAGTTTTCCCTGTGCCTTTGCCGATCGTCTCATTGATTATATTTCCCGATGATGTCGTCATTACTATTTTTACTGCACATACGCTTTGAGTATTATTATATTCATTTTCAGGCCTGGAATATCTGTATTCTGAGAGCTCATAATTTTCATGTGAATCATGTGAATATAAATTCATTTTCTGCCAGTCTTCTTCGCCCCAGCCTGATTCATAACTTGCCATGATTATGACTCCTTCGGGAGCTGTGCAGGTTATCCGTCCGACTTCACAGTTAATATCATATTCGCCGGTGATTAACTGATTATCATAAAATAATTTCACCGTGTCATATTTCAGGCCGTCAGGATATGCTAACTGATATGACGTTCTGCTTCCTGTGCCGATACCGAGCTGTTCGTTCTGAATATTCAAAGGTCTGTCCCTGAAACATACATAAGCTGCAATTTCTGAATCAGTCAGGGCGTTATGTCTGATGCTCATTCGGCAGTGCTTCACGTTCATGTACCAGTCCTGAGTCCAGCTGACTATTTCACTTGATGCCGCTCCTGTTACGTTATAGCCGCCCTCCCTGTAGATTATATTCGCCGACGTTAAACTTGCACTCGATGTATCAAGTCCCTTCACTGAATATTCTGCCTTTAACCTGAACTGTGTTCCCGTCATGCCTTTTACTTTTGCGTAATCTATCCAGTCAGAGCTCGTTCCGTCTGTACGTGTTATCTGCGCATAGAGTTTTACTTCTCCGTCTCCGTGTGTCTCTGCCTCGCGCCTTATTTCTGAAATATATCCCATGTTCTTTAATTCATAGAACGGCGATAATTCTGTATGCGTCAAAACCTGTGATGATGATACTGCTTTCACTGACAGCTTCATTTTGGGAATCGCATTATCCGGATCACGCGTGCTTAAACTCACGGCCATTAATATTTTTTTTCCGGTGAATGCTGGAATATTCGTCAATGCTTGTAACTCACTGACACTGTTGCCTGTCTGACTCAGAATTTCATAATAAGGCGTCTTTGATGTTATGTATTCTGATTCACCTGAGGCATTTAATTTAAACCAGTCGGATTTATCATCTGTCCTGAATAAAAATTTTATGTCCGTCCCGTTAGGCTGCACTGCCTGAATGTATAACCCCGAAATCCCCGCCGCTTGTGCAGTCAATTTCACTTTTCCGGACTTCGTGATTATGACCCCGTAACTTGATGTGTTGATTTTATCTATGCAGTATCTTATGGGATTCTGTCCTGTGATGTTGGCCATGAATTAATTCATCTCCTCACATGCTATATACGCAAATCCTGTTCCCCCGCCGCCGCCGCCTACACTCTGAAATGTTCCGTTCTGACCGCCGGTTGAAATTGTCTTTTCGTTCAGGCTTAACTTTCTGGCTATGATTATTACACTCGCACCAGGACGACCGCGCAGATCTTCAGAACTTGAGCCGCTCTTCGGTGAACCGTTATGTCCGGGACTTCCTGCTTTGCCGCTTGAATTGCTCCCGCCGTAACCAACTGAACCGTCATCGTCTGAACCGTCATAATTCGCAGGTAAATTCGACACTGCAATTAAACTCCTTCGTGCCGCTCCTCCGTAACCTGAACCTCCGTTATTTTCTATTATTACTCCGTTCACTTTATCCCATGTGCCGGGTCCTGAATCACCCGCCCACTGTGAGCCTATTCGGCCATGTTCATTTGAGCTTAATGTTCCGC
>JAFPWQ010000184.1 GCA_017394925.1 Synergistaceae bacterium | reverse complement strand
GGTGGTGAACGCAAAGACGGCGGAATAGTTCTCGTTGACGTTACGCCTCTGACGCTCGGCATTGAGACGCTCGGAGGAGTCATGACGAAAATGATTGAGCGTAATACTGCAATTCCTGCGAGAAAGAGCGAAGTTTTCACGACAGCACAGGACAATCAGCCTCAGGTTGAGATCGCAGTGTATCAGGGTGAACGTCCAATGGCAAAAGATAACGTTGCTCTCGGACATTTCACACTTGACGGCATTGCTCCGGCTCCAAGAGGAATCCCGCAGATCGAAGTTACGTTTGATATTGACACTAACGGAATAGTGAACGTTTCAGCAAGGGACAAGGGAACGGGCAAAGAACAGAAGATTACGATTCAGTCGTCTAACCTGTCGAAAGAAGAAATTGAACGCATGAAGAGAGACGCAGAAGCTCACGCTGACGAGGACGAGAAAAAACGTTCTGAGGCTGAAGCAAGAAACGAGGCAGACGCGGCTGTGTTCAGTGCAGAAAAACTTGTCGGTGAACTCGGCGATAAGATGACTCCTGATGAAAAAGGAAAAGTGAACTCTAAAGTTGACGCATTAAAAAAGGCAATCGAATCTAATGACGTGTCAGCAATGAAATCACTTAAAGATGACCTGAATAAAACCATGCAGGAATTCGGCGCAAGATTGTATCAGAATGCAGGTACTCCCAATGCAGGCGCAGGAAATGCAAATACAGGTTCAAATGCAGGCCATGCTCAGAGCAATAATGACAGTGAGACTGTTGATGCGGAATTCAGCGATAAGAATTAAAGCATAGAGATTGAATCATAAATCCCGGTCGTAAATGGCCGGGAATTTTTTTTTTATTGCCTATTTTGATTTAGAGCAAATTTTTCACATCTACGGGCATTTTTCTTTTGGCAATGCATATTTGCAAAAAGTAAGTATAATAATTCACGGAGGTGTTCTTAATGAAAAAATTTTTATGCGCGTTTATATTAATAGCTTTATTCGCAGGTTCTGCATGTGCAGATGTCAATGTCGGTCTTCTCTCTCAGCTTAACATGACTCAGGCTGAATTCCAGACCTACATGGATGCGGCGTTATCGTCAGGATTATGGACAATGTTCAGTGCAGGCGACAGAGAACCGGCTATATTTGTATTTTATGATTCGCTTGTGGCCATGCAGATGGGACTGAATAAGGGAGAAGTCAACGAGATAGACCTTCCTGAAGCTGTCGGTGAGTACATGATCAACACGAATCCAGATTACACGATTGCGGCCATAGCGATCACTAAGCCGGTATACTTTGCATTCGGATTCAGGAAAGATGACGGCGATGCTCTCCGCGTGAAATTCAACGATGCACTGCAGGCTATGAAGGCAGACGGCACACTTGTGGGACTTCAGACGAAGTATATTGCCAATCCCGGAGCAAATGCACCTGAGTCAGTAACATTTGAAAAATTCGAGGGAGCAGAGACAATCAAAGTTGCAGTTACGGGAGATTTGCCCCCTATAGACTACGTTGCGGCAGACGGGACTCCTGCAGGGTTCAACACGGCTATACTTGCTGAAATAGGCAGACGTCTTAAAGTTAATATCGAATTAATGAACGTTGAGTCAGGTGCAAGAGCTGCTGCATTGTCATCGAAGCGTGCGGATGTCGTTTTCTGGTTCCAGGTCCGCGCTGGTGAAGGTGTACAGCCTGACGTGCCCGAAGGAGTTATTCTTTCTGAATCATATTATGACTGGACGAAGTATCTTCATATCCGCAAGAAGGGTGAAGCAAAATAAAATAGCTTAACATGAAAGAAAAAAATTTTTGCAGCCGGAGTTTTACGCTCTGACTGCAATTTTTTATGCGCTTACTTCTTCAATTTTACTGCTGTTCTGCTGCCAAGCAAATACGGCTGTGATATGCTGACTCCTACGGTCTTGTCCAAAGGATAAGGCAAAGGCTCAAGTTTTGAGTTATATACTCCTCTTGTCCAGAAGAGAACATCAACCCGTCCTGAACTTATTGCAGTCTGTCTTGCACCTGCGCTTATGCTCACGAGTTCAAAGTTTTTCTTTATGCGCCTGCTCAGTTCCGCGAGAAATGCTGTATTGAAACCTGCGGGTCTTCCGTCAGCAAGTATGCAGTCCATAGGCGGCAGGTCTCCGGTTACTGCTACTCTCAGGACATCAGCACTTTCGATTTTGGGCATATCATATGCAATCGGTTCTTTGTCTCCAAGATCAATAATATTCTCACGGATAAGACGCTCAAGTGTACCGTCAGCTCTCATGTCATTAATCGCCAAGTTTATGCCCATAAGCTGTTTTCTGTCCTCTTCACGAATTGCAAGAGCATAGCCTATTATGGGATTATGATTATTATTGATGAGTTCAAACTCAGGATTTCTTGACGTGATATATTCTGCTGTGTACTCTGTTATGCTGAAACGGTCAATCTGTCCTGCCCTGAGTGCCATAATCATTGAGTTCAAATCATCGTAAATCACAATGACGTTATGATTCTTAAACGTTCGTGATTTGCCTTCTGCTTCGGCGATATTCTCTGACCATTTGATTACGTCATTCTCATCCTGTCCGATTGGGGCAAGCACACCGATTTTTGCGGGCTTAACGTCAGCATATGAACATACTGCAAGAACACATACAACTATGAGAGATAATAAAAATTTTTTCATTGCGAAAAACCTCCTGTAAATTAAGCTGGCTGAAGTTCAATCTTAAGTTTCATGCCGAGACCTTCTGCAAGACGTATAAACATTGCTATTGTAGGGTCAGCATAACCGCATTCGAGTTCATTCAGTTCTGACACTGCAAGGCCGGTTTTCTCTGCAAATTCCTTCTGTGTCATTCCGATTCTCTCTCTTTCATGAACAACTGACTTCATAACTTCCTGTTCTGCTTCAAGAGCTTCATACTCGTATCTGAATTCCGGGTCCTGCATTTGTTCTTTCATAAAATCATTGAATGTGAATGTCATTTTTCTCTTCTCCTTTTCAGATAATCATACCGGTAACGTTTTGCCCTCTCTATTTCATCCGAAGGCGTTTTCTCTGTCTTCTTGATGAATCCATGAGTCAGAACTGCACGATTCCCAACCATGAAGAAATAAAATACCCGTGTTATGTCTGTAGCTATCTGTGCTCTAAGCTCAAAAATCCCGTCTCCTAATGGTTTCGATAAAGGCTCTCTGAGTTTATTTCCTTCTGTCGCCAGCATTCTGATAGACTTTGCCATTTTAGCCCTCATTTTTTTATCGAGGCTCAGAATAAATTCTCTGGCTGGTGAAGTGCCGTTCTTCCTCTCATAGAATATTATCTCAAATTCAGGCATATTTACACCCTCACACATTCATTATCTGACTTGCAACCATAAAATACATCGTGAGACTTCCTGCATCAACGATCGTAGTAACAATCGGAGCAGCCATTAATGCCGGGTCAAATCCCAATGACTTTGCGAGAAGAGGCAGCATTCCGCCTATTGTCTGAGCGAATATGACCGTAGCGAACAGACTTATACCGACAGTAATAGAAAGCAGCAAATCACCGCTGAGTGCATACTTATAGAAGAAATTGACGATTGCAAGACCGCCGCCGACAATTAAGCTCACGCGTAACTCTTTGAATAAAACTGTCAGAGCATCACGCAGTCTCAGTTCACCTACAGCAATTCCGCGAATAACAAGCGTTGAAGACTGAGAGCCAGCATTGCCGCCTGTGTCCATTAACATCGGAATTGACGCGATAAGTGCAGGTAATGCCGCAAAAACAGACTGGTAATGATTCAGAATTGAACCTGAAAGTGTAGCCGAGATCATTAAGACCATGAGCCAGATAACGCGTTTCTTTGCGAGTTCAGCTATGCTCATGTCAAGATACGGCTCATCCATTGGGAGCATGGCCGCCATTTTGTGAAAGTCTTCGGTGCTTTCTTCTTCGAGGACTTCCATAGCATCGTCAACCGTAACAATCCCGACTAAATGCTTTTCTGAATCGACAACAGGAATTGCCATAAAATCATATTTCTGGAAAAGTTCAGTTACAAGTTCACGGTCATCGTTCGTGTTCACGCTGATTATATTCGTGTCGGTCATAATATCGCCTATCTTGTCTTCGTACTTCGATAACAGCATCGTCCTGACCGTAACAACGCCGGTTAATATTCCCTTCGGATCTGTAACGTAGCATGTGTATAACGTCTCTTTGTCCGTTCCTACTTCCCTGATATGCCTGAATGATTCTTCAACGTTCATGTCAGGTCTCAACGAAATATATTCGGTTGTCATTATGCTTCCGGCTGTATCTTCCTGATACTGCAATAACTGATTTATTCCGCGTCTCGTTTCAGGGCTTGCATTCTCAAGAATACGTTTGACGACATCAGCGGGCAGTTCTTCAACCAGGTCTGCGGCATCATCAAGGAATAATTCATCAACGATTCTTCCGAGTTCGGGAGCTGTGAGCTGTGAAACAAGAGCTTCTTTTGTGTCGGGCGATAAATACGCAAAGACTTCTGCGGCCATGTCCTTACGCAATGCCCGGAATAATATCACGCGTCCTTCGGGCTCAAGTTCTTCAACGGCATCCGCAATGTCTGCTTCGTTCATGTCTTCCGTGATTGTGCGAAGTTCTTTCACGTTCTTTGCTTCAACAAGGGATTTGATTTTCTCAAGCATGATTAATTACACCTCCGTGTCGTGTATGGAAAGTTATGATTTTATGATTTACCGTGAAATTTTATCATGATGACATAAAAAATCTGCCCCCGTATTTTATTACAGGAGCAGAAATGTCTTCGTGAATCTAAATCTTTCTAGTTTTTTGTGTACGTTCCGCTTAAAGTTACACCTTCACCGAGAATTTCCTTCCAGCTTTCGGATTCTGATGCTGCAATTTTCACTCTGTTTTTCTCAAACGTAAGCGTAAGATAACAATCGCTGTATGTCTTATCGTAGAGAACTAAAGTATCGCCGTCAATCCAGCTTTCAGAACTCCATGTAACTTCTTCGGGTGATTTAATGCTTATCGTAACTGACGCTTCCATTGAGCTTTTATCAGTGATAATCACCGTCATGAATGCGTTCTTACTTGAATAATTTCCTTCAGGATCACCCGGTTCCTGATTCTTGAATCTCTCTTCTTCAATCTCGCCTTTGTCATCGTCATCTGATTCTGATTCTGGTTTCGGCTCTGGTACAGGCTCAGACTCTGGTGCGGGTCTGGGCTTTGGTTTTGGTTCTGGTGCAGGTTGTCTTACCTGTCTTCGCGGTCTTGCAGGCTTTGACGTGTTAAGCTCTTCTGCGAGTCCGGGCAATAATTCGGCTCTGTCATTCGTGGCCATTGTGTACGCTTCAGCTCTCGAATAACCTTCACGGATATATTTCCTTGCGGCATCATCGCGGCCTTTGCGGATCCATTCACGCTGATTTTTCTGAAGTTCAGCAAACACTTTTGATGATAACGATTCTTTAAGTTCTTTCCATACTTGTGTAAGCTCATTATCTGCGCGTCTGAAATCTGAACTTGTGCGTTTGAGCCTCCTGTATTCCGCATCACTGAGTGCAAATGCTGAAGCCGAAACTGCAAGCACTAAAACTAATGCGATAAATATACGTTTCATGAAAGATTACCTTCTTCCATTTCTTACTCTTTCTATTTCTTTTGCGATTGCTTTTGCTCTTCTGGGAAGATAACCTGCTCTGTCATTCGTGGCCTGTATGTATGCTCTTGTGCGGTTGTAACCCTTATCAATGTATGACTGTGCATCTTCGTCCCGTCCCCAGTCTACCCATTCTTGTTGTTCATCGCTTAAGATTCTCCACACTGCCCGCGATACAGTTTTCCTCAAATGTGTATATACATTATTCAGGTTTCTGTCTGCGCGTGCGAATTCTTCATTAGCCATCAGACGGCCGTACTCTTTGTTACTGAGAGCGAATGAAGGAACAGCAAGTATAAATACTAGTGTGATAACTGCAAGAATACGTTTCATGAGAAATCAAATCCTCCTTTGAGATTTTATTTTCCCAAATTATACAGCATGGGCCTTACGTAACCTATCATGTATAAACTGCCGCACACAAGAGTCAAATCATTTTCATGCACGGATTCATTCACGGCCTCTAACGGCTCATCAAACACACATAAACGCCTCCATGAAAATTTTTTTGCGGCATTCGATAATTCATCAGGACTTGCGGCTCTGGCCATGCCCGGAACAGTCGTAACGTAAAGTGAGGGACTAAGATAATGATTCAGAAGTTCAAGACAGCCGGAATAATTTTTGTCTCTCATAGCTGCATAGACAACGCCGATTTT
>JAFPWQ010000183.1 GCA_017394925.1 Synergistaceae bacterium | reverse complement strand
TTCATCAATGAGCGGAGGACATGCAAAAACTTACTACAACTTAAGGGTACGGCTTGAAAATGAGAATATAATCTCAAACGGAATATTTCAACATGATTTTGAGTTCAGCGCACCGTCAGCAGCATCATGTGTAGTGCTTGGGCGCGCATCAAACGGCAATATGGACTGGAAGACTGAAGACGGAGTGAAGTTGCGCGACATATAGATAAAGGGAGTGTTATTTTTCCCTGTAACGCTCCCTCAATTTTTCAAATACATTCTTAGGCACAACATCTTTAACTGTTCCCCCGAAATGAAAAATTTCACGCACGCTTGAACTCGATACATACGAATATTTCGGGTCAGTAACGATGAAGAACGTCTCAATTTCTGGAGCAAGCTGACGGTTCATTAATGCCATCTGGAACTCATACTCAAAATCACTCATCGCACGTAATCCCCGAATAATCACTCCTGCATTCTTCTGACGCACATAATCAATCAGTAATCCATTGAAACTGTCTACGGTGATATTCTTCACATGCGATAAACTTTCACGGGCCATGCTGCACCTTTCATCAACACTGAATGCCGCACTCTTACGCTCATTCACAAGCACACTAACTATCACTTCATCGAAAATTGCCGCTGCCCTCTCTGCTATATATATATGTCCGTTGGTTACAGGGTCAAATGATCCGGGATAAACAGCTCTGACTTTCATAACGTCTCCTTGTAGATTAAGTATCTGGGATTGTATATTATTTTGCCGTAAACTATAACAGTCTGCAATAATGAAAGCAATTCGGCAACCGGTAATGCCCAGATGATTCCGAACTCGCCCGCGAAATGATTCAGAATGAATAATAAAGGCATGTATAACGCGCATTGTCTGCATACACTCAGAATGAATGACGCTCTGCCTGCTCCCATTGCCTGAAGTGCATTGATGTATATGAAGAATATTGCGAATAATATACTGCTGGATAATTTTATGTGCAGAAATTTCACGGCATAAGTGAATGCTTCAGGTTCAGTCAGAAATACAGAGACTACGTTATGAGTGAATATATAGCATAAAGCAATCATCATGAGGCTTAACGTGATTGTGAACTTGAGAGCAAAATTCAGAATGATACGATACCTTTTCCAGTTCTCAGCACCGACACAGAATCCTAATAGCGGCTGTACTCCCTGACCTGTTCCCATTGCGAATAACCCCGTTATCTGATCTATGCGCATTACTACTCCTGCGGCGGCAAGTGCCATATCTCCGTAAAATGACATTAACGAGTTCATGATGATCGGAGATATACTCATCAGCCACAAGTCCAGACATGAAGGTATTCCGATTGAGAGAACTCCCCATGCGATTCCGTTTCTGATTCTGAAATGCTTAACGTGAATGCTCAGTGTCGAATGCCCCGACAGAAAATAGCCCATGTAATATAATGCGCCTATGATAATGCTCACACTCGTAGCTATTGCCGCTCCCTTTATGCCCCAGCCGAAATAAAGAATCATAACAGGGTCAAGAATTACGTTTAGCATATTTCCGATTATCTGACCTAACATTGCACCTGACGCGTGATTTTCGGCTCTCATGATTCCACCGCAGGCCATGCTGAATAACACGAAAGGAGATGACGCTATTACGATTGAAAGATAATCATACGCAAGTCTGAATGTCTCAGGGCTTGCACCAATCGCACGAAGTATTCGCTCGATGAAGAACATGAAGATAACCGCCATAACTGCACCGACACTTACGCCTGACCACACGCAGAATGACGCGATATTATTCGCACGTTCTGACTGACCTGCTCCCAGTGAACGCGATATAAACGACATTGCACCCGCCATGAAGATTATTCCCATTGCGATTAAGACCAGAAAAACGGGTGCCGCTAATGAGACTGCCGCAAGCTGTAAAGGATCATTAGTCTGCGCTATGAAAAACGTATCCGCAAGATTGTAGATTAACATCATGATCTCTACAATGATTGCAGGAATTATATTCGCGATTACCTGTTTATGAATTATTCTGTTTTCTTCAGGAATGTTAAACATGTTTCGCCGTATTCCCTCCGTGAAATTATTTCGAGTTTATTCGGGTTATCATTCAGAGTCAAATCCTCACGCACCGAATGTTCTATCACAAATACGCATTCATCATCAAAAAGTCTGGTTATATCTTTAAGTGCAGGAAGAACATCACACCAGCCGGAATCATACGGAGGATCTGCAAAGATAATATCAAACTTCATATCACGTTTAACGAGCCATGATACAGCCCTTCTCACATCAAGACTAAGCACAAGTGAATCCCCTGCATAACGCTTTATGTCTTCTGCTCTGCTCTTTACGCTCTCAATGAAGACACATGACCCTGCACCGCGTTTCATTGCCTCAAGTCCGACATGGCCAGTCCCGGCGAATACATCAAGGAATGCCGAACCGTTCACCTTATCGCCGAGTATGCTGAACAGTGCAGATAATACACGCCCCGATGTTGGTCTGACATCTTTCATGTCTCTATGCTAATCTGTGTGCTATATCACTAAGTGCATTCCTCACTGAAGGAGTCAAAAATGCGTCTGCTGTTTTGTCTGCCCTGATGATAAAGCCCTCATCTTTTGGGGATATGCTGACATAAAATTTCTGTTCAAATTCGTCATCGCTCGTCAATGTCTCAAGTAAATATCTCTCACCGTCAGTAAAGCAGCGTCCGAATCGCCAGAATGCTTTTTTGTTTTCATCTTTGCCCGTTATATTCTTTAAGCTCTCTATTTCCTCACGCGTTACATTGCGCTTAATCTTTATGTGCATTTCCTGAGAATTTCTCCTGTCTGCCGTAAATGATTTTCTCTTCCTGAATCTTAATCTGTATATATTCTTGCCTTCACTCAGCCACTTACGCTCATACTTAGTCGTGATTGTCCTGTCCGGATTAACTTCGTAACTCACTGAATCTAATGCCTCATGACGCGATAATACCCTCTGAACCTCAAGCGAATATTCTTCGTCATCCGTGAGCATCTCAAATATGCCGTTAATCTTGAGTACAGCCGCTAATCCGTCAGAAAAATCTTTTGCCGTTACCCTCCTGTGAGCATTTTTATTTCCAGGCCACGGACATGGGAACTGCATGATGATTTTTCCGAATGATTCATCAGCAAAGAGTTCACGTAACATGTATCTTGCGTCAGTGTTGATTATGCGAAGGTTATTCAGGCCAAACGCACGTCTCGCACAGCGCAATACACATGCCTGTGATATTTCGAGTCCGTAAAGAAATATATCCGGGTTAGCCTTTGCATATTGCACAGTGAATTCACCGTTGCCGAAGCCGATTTCAAGCTCTGTATTATCACTCACAGGAAGAAATTCGCCGCTCTCAGGAAAAATTATCACACTGTATTGCGGTCTTGCCTGTGTGGTTGCGCTCAGAATGTCCATGTGAAATCAGGAAGTCCTTCCTCAAGTACGCGCGCTTTTATGTCCGTCATGATTGCCTCAAGCGATTTTTCATCTCTGCCCTCACAGCGTACTACCATTACGGGCTGTGTATTTGAAGCTCGTATTAATCCCCAGCCATTTGGGTACATGATTCTCACTCCGTCTATATCACTGCATTTGTGATCCCGTTTGGCCTTCTCTGCTATGCGTTCATTGACTGCAAATTTCGTTTCATCATCACATGGAATGCGTATTTCCTCCGTTGAAGGGTAAACAGGAATCGAAAGCATGAGACGCGAAAGTGATTCATGCCTGTCTGACATTATGCGCAATAATCTTCCGGCGGCATAAAACGCATCATCATGGCCGAAGAATTCATCAGCGAAGAACATATGCCCGGAGTATTCACCTGCAAATAATGCTCCTATCTCGCGCATTTTGGCCTTAATCAATGAGTGTCCTGACTTCCAGAATAAAACATGTCCTCCGAATTTCTCTGCGGTCTCTGGAAGTGCCATACTGCATTTAGGTTCAACAATCACATCTGCTCCAGGATGCCTGCCGAGTATTTCCTTCCAGTATAATGCCATTAACCTGTCCCCGAATATCACATTGCCTTTGTCATCTATGACTCCGATTCGGTCCGCGTCTCCGTCAAATGCAATTCCGATGTCCGCACCTTCAGCCTTCACTCTTGCGATTAATGCCTGCAAGTTTTCGCGTTTCTGCGGATCAGGATGATGATTCGGGAAATGTCCGTCTGGTTTATCAAATAAAGAAATGCATTCACAGCCAATGCCCTCAAAAAATTTTTTTGCCGTTAAACCTGCCGAGCCATTACCTGAATCACATACTACTTTGAATTTTTTATTGAACGGCAAATCAAATTTCGATACAAGCATTCTCACGTACTCGTCATTTATATCTGCGTGAGTTAATTTCCCTGTTCCTGATTCAAAATTTCCTCCTTCGGCAATCAGTCTCATTTTGCGAACGTCTTCACCGTATAATGTTCCGTGTTCAAAGCAAAGTTTTAACCCGTTCATTTCCGGCGGATTATGCGAACCAGTTATCATGACTCCTCCGTCAAAACCAAAACGTATTAAGCTCCAGTAAAGCATGGGTGTAGTTACGAGTCCGACATCAATAACATCAAGACCCGTTGATAATACGCCTTCAATCAGTGCATTTTTGATTCGTTCAGTTGAAAGTCTTGCGTCCCCTCCTACAGTTATTCCTGATGTTACATCATTGCGTATCAGCCATGATCCATAAGCCTGACCTATTGCTCTTACTGT
>JAFPWQ010000182.1 GCA_017394925.1 Synergistaceae bacterium | reverse complement strand
GAGAGTTGCGCAGTCTGATTCATTCGGGATTAAGTTTATTTGACGCAGTGAATGAGTTAAAGATGCCTGAGCTGAAAATTTTTGAGAGTGATGCAATGCGTATTGAATTCGAGAAGATAAGCGGAAGACTGAAAAAATAAATATGATTTGCATTCATGGCCGTCCGGTTGAAATATACCGGGCGTTTTTTTATGATAAAGTATGAGAAAATTTTTGTATGGAGGTAATGTATCATCATGAGAAAAATTTTTGCAGTTCTCATTTTCATTTTGCTTCTTGTATCAGCATCATATTCTGAGCCTGACACGAAAGGAGAAAAAATTAACGTGCTTAAATGGTGGCAGAAGAAACCCGTATATCAGATTTACCCGAAGAGTTTTCTTGACACGGATAAAAGCGGAACAGGCGACATTAAAGGCGTAACAGAAAAACTCGATTACTTACACTCTCTTGATGTCTGTGCAATATGGCTCACTCCTGTTTACCCGTCTCCGATGGTCGATAACGGCTACGACATTTCAGACTACACGGACATTAATCCGTTATTCGGAAGCATGAATGACTTTGACGAGTTAGTGAGCGAGGCCGGTAAACGCGGAATAAAGATAGTAATGGATTTAGTGTTCAATCACACGTCAGACCAGCACAAATGGTTTCTCGAATCAAAAAAGAATCGCGATAATCCCAAAGCAGACTGGTACATATGGCGTGATGCGAAGCCTGACGGAAGTGAACCGACAAACTGGAGAGCAATTTTTGGGGGCAGTGCGTGGACATGGAACGAAGACAGAAAGCAATATTATCTTCACACGTTCGCAAAGGAGCAGCCCGATCTGAACTGGGAGAATCCAGATGTCAGACATGCATTATATGAAGCGGCAAATTTCTGGATCTCAAAATGTGTGGGAGGCTTCAGAATCGATGCGATAACGTACATAAAGAAGCCCAAAGAATTTATTGACGGCAAACCGGACAATAAAGACGGAACTGTGAACGTTCACTTAATGACTGCAAACTCACCCGGAATTCTTGATTTCCTTCGTGAATTCAAGCGTGAAGTCAGAGACGGCCATGATATATTTACTGTCGGTGA
Organism: Synergistaceae bacterium; assembly: GCA_017394925.1. GTDB lineage: Bacteria > Synergistota > Synergistia > Synergistales > Aminobacteriaceae > JAFUXM01. The sequence continues at coordinate 8,069 of JAFPWQ010000182.1, read as the reverse complement.
GGCTAATGGGGTAGCACCTGAAGAGCTGCATAACTGGGTCGGCAAAGACGGAGTATTTGATATGCTGTTCGAATTCAGCCATGTAACTTTACCCTTCAATGAATCCGAGATATGGTGCTATCCGCGTGAATGGAAATTAACGGATCTTAAGCGCGCATTGACTGCAAGCCAGAATGCAACATCAAGTAACGGCTGGTATCCGATATTCTTTGAGAATCACGATCAGCCACGAAGCGTAAATCATTTTTTCCCGGAAGGCTATGACACAAAGAAGGCCGCAAAAGTTCTTGCGACTATCTTAATGACATTGAGAGGTACACCGTTTATCTATCAGGGTCAGGAATTGGGAATGTCTAACGTATCATGGAACGACATAACATTCTACGATGACATTTCGAGTCATGGCCAGTATGAGATTGCGCTCAAAGAGGGCTTCACGAAGGACGAAGCGATGAAGTTCGTACGGTATTTCAGCCGTGATAATGCGCGTACACCAATGCACTGGACTTCAGGAAAAAATGCAGGGTTCTCTCATGAGGGCGTAAAGACATGGCTGCCTGTGAATGATAATTACGCAGGGATAAACGCTGAATCCGAAGAAAAAGATGATACATCTGTTCTCAAATGGTATCGTAAACTCTCAGACTTAAGGAAGAATCATGAAGTGCTTATCACGGGAGCATATAAAGAAATATTTCCAGAGAGCGAAGAGATATACGCGTTTGAACGTTATGATGATGAAGACAGTAGGCTAATCACGATTGCAAATTTCACGGACAAGCCCGTAAAACTTCCTGATGAATTCACGAGTAAACATAAAATCATTCTCAGCAGTGAAGGAAATGAAAATACATCAGAGCTTTCACCGTTGGAAGCAAGAATATATGCGCCTGTGCTATAATGATTCAAAATCTCATCAGACATTCAAAGGAAAATATCATGATTTCAAACAAAGGAAAAATCAGTAATACTACCCTTGTGGGGGGGGGGTATAAACTCTAAATCCCTTCGTGAAAGATGCCCTGTGATAAATTTTAACTGGCTTGGCGATGAGCGCGGAAAACTTGTAGTAATTGAAGGCGGCATAACAATTCCGTTTGAGATTAAGCGAGTGTTCTACATTTACGATTCTGACAGGGACGTAATACGCGGCAGACATGCAAATAAAATTTCGGATTTTGTTCTGGTGAATGCTGCAGGAGAAAGCAAACTGAGATTAACGGACGGACACGAAGAAATTGTTACTGAACTTAACCGGCCTATGATGGGTGTATATATTCCTCCAATGATATGGAAGGACATGTACGATTTCTCAGAAGATTCTGTTTTGCTGGTTCTCGCGAGCACTCATTACGATAACAGCGAATACATACGTAATTACGATGAATACATAAGGCTCATAAACAGCAAATAAAAAGCAGCTCCCCTTGAATCAAATCAGGGGGAGTTTTTGCATTCTCTTATTCAACTGTAACGCTCTTCGCAAGATTTCTCGGTTTATCTACGTCAAGTTTTCTCGCAACAGCAACGTAATATCCCATTAACTGAAGAGGTATCACGGATAAACTTGCGCTCAGATGTTCGTCAGTCTCAGGAATGTGAAACACAAAATCAGCGTCATCTTTCATGGCCTCACAATTACGGGGTGCAATCACAAGCAGAAATCCTCCCCGTGATTTTGCCTCAAGCATGTTACTCGCGATCTTCTGATACAGATTCTTCTGCGTCATGATTCCTGCAACAAGCATTCCCTTTTCGATGAGGCTTATGGGTCCATGTTTCATTTCGCCTGCTGATATTGCCTCACTGTGAAGATAGCTTATCTCTTTCATCTTTAAGCTGCCTTCCATAGCAACGGCATAGTCTATATTTCTGCCCAGATAGAAAGCGTTTCTTGCGTTCACGAATCTCTCTGCTACTTCTCTGATTCGTTCTTTCTCGTCAAGAATTTCATCTATCTTCTCCGGCAATGTCTGAATTTCTCCGATTATATGCTCATAATATGTCTCATCAATTGTCCCTTTCACCTTTGCGAAGTTCAGCGCAAGAACATAGCATGCGATTAACTGTGCACTGTATGCTTTGGTCGTAGCAACCGCAATTTCAGGTCCTGCCATTGTGTAAAAAACACTGTCTGCTTCTCTTGCTATCGTACTGCCCACAACATTCACGATTGCGAGAGTCTTAATCCCGTTTTCTTTTGCGAGCCTCATTGCCGCTAACGTGTCGGCTGTCTCTCCTGACTGCGATATTATGATTGCGAGCGCGTTTTTATCCAGAGGCATATGTCTGTATCTGAACTCCGAAGCCATTTCGATTCTGACAGGAATTTTTGCGAGGTCTTCAATCACATACTGTGCTACTGCCCCGACATGATAAGCTGAACCGCATGCAATGATATATACCTGTGAAATTCGCTTTATCGATTCGTCAGTGAGGCCATGTTCGGACAGGTCTATTTTATTCCCGTGAAACACAGATCTGAATGTGTCTTTCACTGCGCGTGCCTGTTCGTGAATCTCTTTCATCATAAAATGCTCAAAACCGCCCTTTTCCGCCGCTTGAGCATCCCATGTTACTTCGCTGAGTTCCTTATGCTTTGCGTAGCCGTCTGTGTCAAAGAATCTCACAACTCCCTTCTTTAACTGCACTATGTCCATGTTATCCAGATAATACACTTTTCGGGTATCCTGCAGAATAGCTGACACGTCAGACGCAAGGAATGATTCGCCTTCACCCTGACCTGCGATCAACGGGTTATCTTTGCGTACTCCCCAGACTTCATTGGGATAATCTTTGAATAACAGCACGAAACAGTATGAGCCTTCGATTTTCTTTATGGCTTCCGTGATTGCCTTTAACGGACTCTTCTCCTGACGGTAATAAAAATCAATGAGCTTAACGGCTGCTTCTGTGTCAGTCTGAGAGTAGAACTCGTAACCGTGATTCGCAAGCATGTTCTTAATCTCGCGGTAATTCTCGACGATTCCATTATGCACAGCCACAACCGACATGTCATCGCTCCATAACGGATGAGCATTCACGTCTGAAGGTTCACCATGAGTTGCCCATCTCGTATGACCGATTCCGCATGTGCCTGTTATGCCTTCACCTGATGATTTTATTCTTTCTTCGAGAGTCTTTAACCGGCCTTTGTTCTTCTCAATTTTGATTTTGCCTTCATTCATTACTGCTATTCCGGCTGAGTCATAACCTCTGTACTCAAGTTTTGCCAGACCTGAGAGCAATATATCACTGGCTTCTCTGTCTCCTGTGTAGCCCAATATGCCGCACATGAATATTCCCTCCTGAGTTAAAAATTTTTGGCTATATTCTATCTTATATATGAACATCCAGAAATTTTAAGTAAATTTGAATTGTTAAGTGTATCAATATGTTATAAAATTATTCCGTCAATTTCAGGAGGCATGAATTAAACGATGAGCGATTGTATTTTTTGCAGGATAGCGGACGGAGATATACCCGCAGAGTTTATATATCGAGATGATAAGGTTGCTGCCTTCCGTGATGCGAATCCTCAGGCACCCGTACATATACTAGTGATTCCCAGAGAGCATTATGAATCATCAGCACATGTCGAAGATCCTTCAGTATGGAGCGTATTAATTGACAGAGCCGTAAAAATTGCGCGTGAGCTTGGCTTTGAGAAAGACGGTTACAGAATGGTAATCAACACCGGCACTCAGGGCGGGCAGTCAGTACCTCATCTTCACCTTCACTTACTGGCAGGGCGCAATCTCGGATGGCCTCCGGGATAAATGGCTCGTCTATAAACTCGAAGGGAGGGAACACAGACCCATGACGACGGTAACCCGTAAAGACGGCGAGACGATCGAAGATACCCTCAGGCGTTTCAAGAGGGAAGTAGCGAGAGTAGGTACACTCAGGGAGGCCCGCAGACGTGAGCATTACGAGAAGCCCAGCGATGCAAAGAAGATTAAGCGCGCAGAGGCAGCCCGTAAGAGGAAATCAATGCGGCACAGGAATCCAGGTTAATTAGAATCTTTTCAGCAGGATAATTACGGGGGGCTTGAAAGACAGCTCCCTTTTGTGTATTCAGAAGGAGGAAAAAAATTTATGCCATTAACACAGGATATTACACATGATTTGACTCAGGCAATGAAGGAACGTTCAGAGCCAAGACTTTCAACACTGAGAATGCTTAAGGCCGAACTGCAAAAATTACAGGCCGACAAGGGCAAGGGAGTCGAAATTACAGACGAAGATGTTCACGCTGTGATTCGCAGACTCATCAAGCAAAGGAAAGATGCGGCTGAACAATACGCATCAGGAGGAGCAAACGACAGAGCCGAACAGGAACTCTCAGAGATAAAAATTCTTGAGCCTTATCTGCCTAAGCAACTGAGCGATGAACAGCTTGATGAAATTATCGCAGAGGCCGCAAAGGAAATTAACGCGTCATCACCAAAGGACATGGGGAAATTAATGAAGTCTGTCATGTCAAAGGCAAAAGGTTTAGCTGACGGATCAAGAGTGAAAGACAAAGTGAATGCGTTTCTAAATAAATAAGCGTTATTGCATTCAGTAATAGTGAAAGGGTTTCAAGCCGGGGGTCTCTTTTGTTTCGAGATCTCCGGCTGTTGTATTCTCTGAAAGGTAGTTCCGAAAAGATATTGATTAGTAAACAATATTTCTTTGATGTGCAATTGAGCCGGAATTCTACACCGCAAAATTAAATCTGTCAAATCTAACCGCAAAAATTCATATAAATATACCTGAAAAAATTTATGGTTCTATGCTAAAAGATTCGAATCAATTTCTTCACAGGAGGTTCACAATATAATATGAAGAGTTTTACGCTCACTAACGGAATGATTCTGCCTGCAACAGGTTTCGGAACGTACAAAGTGAATCCTGAATCAATCATCATGGCCATAGAAGCAGGTTATCGTTATTTTGATACGGCATCATTCTACGGAACTGAAAGCATGATAGCCGGTGCAATAGAGAGAAGCGGAATGAAACGTGAAGATTTTTTCATTGCGTCCAAACTCTGGAAGACTGACATGGGATATGAAAATGCACTCAAAGCATTTAATCTCACGCTTGAGAATCTCAGGACTGATTACGTTGACGTGTTCATGATTCACTGGCCGGATAAGAATCTAAATCTTGAAACGTGGCGCGCAATGGAAGAATTATATTCGCAGGGAAAAATTAAAGCACTGGGACTAAGCAATTTTCTGCCCTATCACACAGAAGAGATTCTGAAGCACTGCACAGTTAAGCCGTTAATTGCACAATTAGAATTTCATCCCGGACATACGCAGACGTTCGCGATGAATTATTACCGTGAGAAAAAAATTTTACTGCAGGCATGGAGTCCGACAGCAAGAGGAAGAGTCCTCGATGATATTTTGATTCGTGAACTGTCAGAAAAATATCACACAAGCCCCGTTCAGATATGCATAGCCTTCTGCCTTCATGAAAACGTAATGCCCCTTCCGAAATCATCAAGTATTGAACGCATGAAAGAAAATCTCGCGAGTGTGAATATTGAGCTTGAACCTGAAGACATTATGCGCATTGAGAACATGCCGCCAAAGGGCTGGGGAGGAGAACACCCTGACCGTGAAAGAGTGAAAATATAATAACCTTACCTTTACGTGTGTGTTTTAATTACTACATTAAAAATACGGAGGTTCAATCATGGATTTAACAAAAGAACAAGTACGTAAGATAATGGAATGCAAGACAGCAGATGAACTTCTTGCGCTGGCAAAATCAGAGGGCATTGAGCTGACACGCGAGCAGGCTGAAGAGTTCATTGCAAATATGAAGACGATGGAACTCACAGAAGCGGAAATCAAACAGGTTGCAGGCGGCTCCGGATGTGTCCAATGGTGTCCTGGGGACGCTGATCTTACGTGTCCTTGCCATGTTGCGGAATGTCCAAGTTATTGGGGAAATGATCCTCACTACGCATGCCATGAAAACACGATACCGAAGTGGAATTATCCAAGACAGTATTAATCGCACACTATCCATACCAGGAGAAGCTGCTGTAATAATCAGACGTAATCGTATGAAGTAATAGTAACTCAACGTGAGGCGTGAGGCATTTCGTTATCATGATGAGTTATAATTTCGAAAATTAAAAAATAGGGTGATGATTTACCCTGGTGCGGCTACATATGTCGGGAGCTGTTTTGTCCAGACGTAAACCCAGCCATGTGTAAGGCGTTCTGTGGTCGTTGTTGGGCATATGAGAGAGCGACGGGGCGGTGTGTCCGATTACATTAATGTACGATAATCACAATCGCAAATGATCCAACAGGAGGCGTGAAATTTTGCAGGTCAGTACTTATGAAATTACATTTCCGTTTTCAGATGATAAGCATGTTCTGATCAACGGACTTTACGGTGCAGTTGATATAGTTTTGTCCGAAGAGGCAGAATTAATTACTCAGGCAAAAAATGATTCTTCACTTCTTGAGAGATTAAGTTCATCGAGGCTTGAGACGCTTATCGAACGCGGGCATATCGTCAGAAATATGAATCAGGAAGCGCAGGGCATGCGTATAATTTCACGTCTTCACACTCTCCTGATGAGCAGGAGATTCGTAGGTATTGTGCTTATGCCTACGTATGACTGCAATCTCCGCTGTGTGTACTGCTATGAACGGCACAGACTTTCACGCGGTCAGGAATGGCTTGAACATACAATTACGGCTTCAGTGCTTGAGGGTATATTCATGCAGGTTAAAGACTTCAAAGCGCGCGGGTATTCAATAAGATCCTGTACGCTTTACGGAGGAGAGCCTCTTCTTGTACGTAATAAAGCTCTCATCAGGGACATATGCGAAAGATGCCGTGATAATGACTTGACCATAGGCGCAGTAACAAACGGCTGTGAACTTGAACATTTCATTGATATTATTGAAGAGTTCAAATTCAGCAATCTTCAGATAACGGTTGACGGCCTCAAAGAGATTCATGACAGTCAGAGACCTTTTGCGGTCGGAGGCAGCAGCTACGATAAGATCATGAATAACATCGGGCTTGCTCTTGAACACGGAATAAATGTATCATTACGTTCAAACGTAACCAGCAAAAGCATATCCGGCATAAAGAATCTCATGGACGAATTCAAATCGCGCGGCTTCACGGATAATTCATGCTTCAGATATTACTTCAAGGCAGCAGAATATGATATGAGTACTGTAAGTGATGAAGATGTGCTGAATGAACTTATCAGAATAGGGATGCCAACAGACGAAGCAATCAGACTCGACAGCGCATATTCCTTTGTCTGGCATGGCTTTGCATCATGGATGAACAAAAAAGCATTTCCTGTACTGAGTCCCAGATACTGCGGTTCCATGAGCGGAATGTATGTTATAGATCCATACGGGAAGATATTCCCCTGCTGGGACGCTGTCGGCAAGGACGGCGAAGAAATCGGCTTTGCTGAGAACGGAAGGTTTATGTACAACTTCAACATAGCGAAATGGCACACGAGAACTTCTGACAGAATGCCGGAATGTTCATCTTGTCCGTTTATGATGCTCTGCGGAGGAGGCTGTGCGAAGGCAGGAATAAAATCTCTCATGAAAGCTAACTGTGATGATTTCCAGAAGAGATTCGCATTCGCTGCTCCGATCGTGATTCAGAAGGCCATGAACGGAGATTATGCCGGCAAAAAAGAAAATCATGATGAAAATGACGTGAGCAAAAACAAAGGAGAGAGCATATTATCATCGTCAAAAATGAAATCAAAATATGCAGATGACCCTTCATGTTTATCACTAAGCGTTAATGAATTTCTTCGCGAATTGAATCCTGACGAACGCAATATCTTAATGACTACGAACAGTGAAAGGGAAGCTGCTGATATTCTGAAGGCTCATACAGTCATGTAGGCAGTTAAAGAAAGATACAAGAATTCCTCACTGGTTGATATAATTCACATTATCCCGTACAAATATATTCAGACAGGAGGAATTCAATTCATGAACGAAAAATTTTTACTGCTGCCGGTTCTCATTCCTGCAATCAGTGCGCTCTTAATCCCAACGATAAAATTC
>JAFPWQ010000181.1 GCA_017394925.1 Synergistaceae bacterium | reverse complement strand
TTATGAATCACATAATCACTCACTGCAATTTTATTCTCACGGGGAAGCAGAAACTTTTCACGCCTCATCAATTCGTCAATGCGCCAGCCTCTTTGAACTTCACATCTGCGAACTCGTAATGCAAATTCAGCGGCAACGTAAATCACACGGTCAATAAAATTGCGTCTTCCTGACTCGAATAATAACGGTATCTCGATAACAGAACTGCAAAGACTTCGTGATAAATCTTCAAGACTGGCCATGACTAACGGATGAATCAATGTGTTCACGAATTTATTATTACTTTCGTCAGCAAAAACGAGAGGTGCTATTTTCTGAATCGCAATCCCGCCTGACGAATCAAGAATATTATTCCCGAAATGATTCACTGCCTGAGCTTTTACGTCATCACGATGCCATAAATCTTTTGCTATTACGTCAGCGTTGAGATACTCACATGAGAGATTATGCGCTAATAACTTTGCGGCTGTTGATTTACCTGCTCCAATATCCCCTGTAACTGCTATCACCATAATTGCGTTTATGCGAATAAAATTCAAATGGTCTTCGTGCCATAGGTGCCTTGCCTCTGTCATCGACATTCTTGCACCTGTCGGGGATCTCAAACAGGAAACGCGACAAACTATTTTCCTGAACTCCTCCGTATAACCTGCGCCTGCGTGCTGCCGTGAGATACAATCTTTCTTCGGCTCTGGTCATGCCCACATAGCAAAGTCTGCGTTCTTCTTCGAGTTCTTTTTCGTCTTCCTTTGAGCGTGAATGAGGGAATATATCTTCTTCCATTCCTACGATAAAGACTACGGGGAATTCGAGACCTTTTGATGCATGAAGAGTGAGCAGTCCGACAGAGTCAGAATTATTATCTGGGTCAGACGTATCAGCATCAGTGAATAAAGCTGCCTCTGCTAATGTCTCGCTTAATTTTCCGTCAGGCACAACAGATTTTAATTCTTTCACGTTCTGCAGTCTCTCGTACCAGTTCTCAGGGTCAAAGAGTTTAAGATAATTTTCATAGTTCATAGCTTCAAGCACATAATCAACTGCCGGTTTAATTCCTTCGTCAGCTACATCAAGAATGGCGCACATGTGAGTCGCAAAATTTTTCATTGCTTCTCCTGCCTGGCCTTTTGCCTTCCATGCTCCTCCGGCTATGAGACTCCACAAGTGAACAGGATCATCATCTTGTTCTTTTTGTTCGAGAAGCCATTGCTCGAATGCAGCGCGTGATTTCGGGCCAAGTCCTTTTACGGCGAAACCTGCGGCACGTTCAAGCGATGAAAAATCTGATGGATTAACTGCAAGTTTCAGAATCGCTAATACATCGCGTACTTCTCTTCTGTCATAGAATGCGAGACCACGAATTATTCTATACGGCATTTGTTCCTCAAGAAATTTCTGCTCATATATGCGGCTCATTGCATTTTGTCTGTACAGCACCGCAAAATTCCTGTAGTCATAGCCGTGAGTGCGTCTGAGTTTCTCTATTTCATGAATAATAAAATCTGCTTCCTGAAAATCACTTTGTGCAATCAGCGTGTAAATTTTTTCTCCGTCTCCCCGTGATGTAAAAAGATTTTTCTTAAGCCTCTTCTTATTATTGCGTATCAATGCGTTTGAGCCTTTTAATATATTTCCCGTTGACCTGTAATTTTCATCGAGTACTATAGTTTTTGCGCCGTGAAAATCATTCTCGAAATTCAGAATCATCCCGATCTCTGCACCTCTCCAGCCATATATAGACTGATCCGGGTCGCCTACGACATTGATTGTGCAGTCATTACCGACAAGATAGCGCAGAAGAAAATACTGCGGCCTGTTTACGTCCTGATACTCATCGACTAAGAGCCAGTTAATGCGTGAACGTTCATAGTCTCGTATGTATGAATCATTATTCATGACTTCCAGAGGCAGAATCATTAAGTCATCAAAATCTACAGCATTTAATGTTCGTAATGCCTTTCTGTATTCTTTTGCGAGCTTATAATAATTTTCATTGAGCAATGTCTCATGGCCTCTTGGTGTCCATGTCATATAGTCGCGTGAAATGATTTCGAGTGCTTCTGCCGGTGTACTATCCTGCTCAGGGAATTTTAATTCTTTCATTACGGCCTTCATTAAGTCCCGTGAGTCTGTCCTGTCCAGAATCGAAAATCCTTCGTTAAGACCAGTTATATCGCGAATATCTTTCATGTGCCTGAACAGAAAATTTAACCCGTAAGCATGAAACGTACCTGCGCGAATTTTTTTTGCGCTTTCACCTGACACGAGCGTATTAATTCTTTCACGCATTTCACCGGCTGCCTTATTCGTGAAAGTTACAGCCATAATTTTCTGGGGCTTTGTGATCTCTTCTTCAACGAGCCATGCTATTTTATGTGTAAGTACACGGGTCTTTCCGCTCCCTGCACCAGCGAGAACGAGTAAAGGCCCGTCAGTATACTTCACTGCTTCCTGCTGCCGTTCTGACAACTGAAACAGTATATTTTTTTCTTCATTCATGATTATTTTATTATCCGCTTTCAACTTCAAGGACTTCAATTGCAAGTTCAAGCCCTGAGATTAATTTCACGTTACGGCTTCCGCATGACGGACACATAAATTCGCTGTCTTCGCGTGTACCTGTACGTTTGCATGAGTAACAATAAATCGTAACGGGGAGCATCATAACGGAAAATATTGCACCTTCAGCAGGAGTATCTTTTGAGAGAGCCGCGAAGATAAACGCCATTAACTCCGGGTTTACCTTTCGCATTCCTCCGATTTTAATCAAAATCCTGCGTACTTTGTTCCAGCCGACCTGCCTGCATAAATCCTGCACTGCATTGTTCACCGAGTGCGTGAGCGAAAATTCATACAATGACAGCCGCCCCCTTTTGTGTAATTTAACTTCGTGTGTACAGGAACGGACCCGCGGAGACAAATCCCATTTTCTGATAGCCGAATATCTGCTCGGTCGATCCGACAAGGAAATATCCGCCGGGCGCAAGTGCATCGAAGAACTTGCGGTAGAGTTTATCTTTGGTCTCTGCCGTGAAATAAATTACGACGTTTCTGCACAGAATAATATCGAAATTTGCACCGAACGGATCTTCAATCATGTTGAATTTCTTGAATGTTACTCTGCGTTTTATGTCCGCGTTCACTTCATACGTTGCTTCGTCCCTGCGCGTGAAATACTTATTGAGATATTCAGGCGGAACGTTCAATAATTGCGTCTTCTTGTAGACTGCCTGCTGTGCCTTTGCGATTGCTCCCTGATCTATGTCTGCCGCCAAGACAGGTGTATATGCATCGAGTCCGCATACAGCAGATAAAATTGCGAGTGAATACGGCTCTTCACCTGTTGCACATCCTGCACTCCACAGCTTTAATCTTTTTGTGCCGCGTTTTTTTATCAGCTCAGGAATCAATTTGTCTCTCAGTTTCCACCATTGCTCTTTGTTCCTGAAAAATTCCGATACGTTAATCGTCAGATGATCTAAGAACTCGCGTAATTTCTTTTCGTCCTTGTTCATCATGTCAAAATAATCATCGTAGGTCTTGCAGCCCCAGCGCGACATTAATTCATGAGTTCTTCTGTGAATCTGTTCCTTGTATGAGCTTAAATCAATGCCGATTAAACGCTTTAATTTTGCTTTGAACGCCGTGTATCCCGGACTATTATACTGGCTTCTTTCTTCCATGATAAATTTTTCACCTCTGTTTTATTTTCTCTTCGTGCTTAGGTCTATAGAGATTTCACAACTTCAAGGGGCATATCAAGAGCGTCTGCTATCTGCTCATCTGACAATATGCCCTGCAAACGTAACTTGCGTGCCGAATCTCTGCGTCCTTCATTGCGTCCTTCATTGCGTCCTTCTTCGCGGGATTCTTTCATGTTGTTTACGTAATCAATGTGCGCACGTTCTTCAATCAAGTATCGCCTGATCAGCAAAGGATCCATTCTGAATAATTTTTCAAGCTCAAGCATTTCAGATACGTCTGAATTCTTTTCTGCTATTTCATCTACAAGAGCGTTCATGTGTTTATCTCCTTTCCTGCATCCCCAGAAACACATCAGCTTCTCTAAATCTGAATCAGGAACAGCAGCGGATTTTTTCAAGTGCCGCCTCAAAACAGGAACTTCTATCATGTGAAATGCAACATCCTCGAAATTATTCTTATGCGTCTTCACATTCAGGAACTTATGAAGCGTATACCATTCTGTGTTGTCTGATGAATCACCGAATAAGCTGAAGTTCATTATCCCGATAAATATTACGGGCTTCAATTCACTGTAACTAATCCCCTTGCGAAGCTGACCAGTATAATCAAGAAACGCGTAATACAAGCTCCTCTTAGTGAAATGTTTTTCCGGGATATTCTGCACCTCAATGTGAAAAAATCTTCCGTCAGATGAACGCGCAAACATATCAAATCTCGGAATCTTGTCATGCTCAGAAAACGGCACTGTCTCACGGTCAAGAAATTCTACATCTTTAATCACAACAGGCTCTTCATTTTCATCCGGCTGATAACTGAGTACAGCATTGATGAAGCTGATTGTCAGGTGCTTATGTTCCGGAGACGCTAATACGTACTTGAAATATGCATCATTAAGCCTGTTGAACGGCTCATCAAGAATATATTCATCAGTCTTCAAGTATTTCTTTCTCCTTGACCTTGTAGACCTCGTCAATTTTCTTAATATAACTGTCGGTTATGTCTTGAACATCTTTCGTCAGCTTCTTCAAATCATCCTCTGTAATTTCCGAAGCCTTCTCCTGTTTCTTGAGCAGCTCTATCGTATCCCGTCTGTAATTGCGGATAACGACCTTTGACTCTTCTGCTTTGCGTGCAACAACCTTCGTTAGTTCAACGCGTCTTGCCTTCGTTAATTCCGGGAGAGTGAGTCTAATAACTGTACCGTCGCTCTGAGGGGTCATGCCTATATTGGCCGCTAAGATTGCTTTTTCCATTGCCTTTAAGCATGTCTTATCGAACGGGGCTATCTGAATCACTCTGCCTTCTGGAATCGTGATATTCGCAAGCTGTTTTATCGCCGTTGGTGTTCCGTAGTAATCCGCTTTGATGTCGCTCACTAATCCGGGATGTGCGCGGCCTGTCCTGATTGAGAGATACTCATTCTGCAAAAACGATATTGCTTTGTCCATGTTTGCGCGTAACGTTCCAAGTTCATCACCAGGCATAAATTAATCCTCCTTTACGATTGTTCCTGTCTTCACACCTTCAATCACATTCCTGACCCAGTTTGAATCGTGAATGCTCATGACCCACACGGGAATCTTGTTCTCACGGCATATCGCAAACGCAGCCGTATCCATGACCTGAATATTTCGTGATATTGCATCATTATATGTCAGTTCAGGAAGAAACTTTGCATCAGAAAATTTTTCGGGGTCTTTGTCATAAATCCCGTTTACTTTCGTTGCTTTAATCACACAGTCAAGACCAAGCTCAGACGCTCTTAATGCCGCTGCCGTATCTGTCGAGAAAAACGGATGTCCTGTACCTGCCGCAAAAAATACTACATGGCCTGTGCTAAGTAACTTTCTTGCCTTCTCACGGTTATATAATTCAGCGACAGGGGGCATTCCTACAGCCGATAACACTTCAGAAGGTACATTCAGAGTCTCAAGTGCTGCCTTGAGTGCTAATGCATTCATCACGGTGCCTAACATGCCGATTGAGTCAATAAGCACTCGATCCATTCCGTAATCTAATGCATCACGTCCGCGAATCATGTTGCCTCCGCCGATGACCATTGAAAGCTCAATCCCTGCATTACGAATATCGGCTAAATTCTGCGCAAAATCTCTGATTGTCCCGAAGTTTAAGCCCGTGTGATTATCTCCTGCTAATACTTCACCTGAGAGCTTCAATAATATTCTCTTGTATTTCATGCTTACCTCGTTACAAAAAAACCCAGCGTAAATTTTTTAATTCACACTGGGAATTCTGTTTTTTCTTATTACTCGCCGATTGCAAAACGCTCAAAACGTTTCACAGTAATTTTTGTTCCGAGTTTCTTTCCTGCCTCTGCAATCAGATCTTTCACTTTCTTGTCTGTATCACGGATATATTCCTGCTCAAGAAGGCATGTTGTCTCATAATACTTTCTGAGTTTGCCGGGAATGATTTTCTCAATCTTATCCGCAGGTTTGCCCTCATCGAGTAACTGCTGACGGTACACTGCCCTCTCACGATCAAGAACATCTTCGGGTACGTCTTCAGGAACAAGATATGCGGGTGCTGCGGCGGCAATCTGCATACAAATCTCATGTCCGAGTTCAGCAAATTCATCTGACGCAAGAACTTTTGAATCTTCAGCAACGAGTTCTGCCAATGCTCCGACCTTATAGTTGCTGTGAATATAACAGAATGCTCTTCCATTTGCTGAATCAAATCTCGCGAATCTCTTCAGCACAATATTTTCTCCGAGCTTGGCAATAACTGCCGTAACCATGTCATTAATCGTGCTTCCTGATTCATGAAGGCTTGCAAGCAATGATGCCGTATCTGGATATGCTTTTGCGGCAAGGTGAGCAATAATCTTATTGCCTAAGTCATTGAATTCGTCAGTCTTGGCAACAAAATCTGTTTCACTGTTAAGCTCAATCATTGCACCGAGTTTTCCGTCCTTGCTCACTACATGAAAAACTCTTCCGTCTGAGGCTGTACGTTCAGCTTTCTTTGCGGCCTTAGCGAGTCCCTTTTCACGAAGATAATCGATTGCCTTCTCCATGTCGCCATTAGTCTCGGCTAATGCTTTCTTGCAGTCCATCATTCCTGAGCCTGTGCGCTCGCGTAATTCTTTTACCTTTGCGGCTGTAATCTCTGCCATAATAATTAGTCCTCCATTGTCTCGTCGTCTATGTTGCCTTCATACTCTTCATGGAGGCGTTCACGTTCTGCCATCATAAGCTCTTCGTCAGTCATCGTAGGTTCTCCGCCGAGTTCCTGCACCGGGATTATCTCAGCATCTTCACCCTGTCTGCCTTCGATTACTGCATTGGCCATTAAGCCCGTGATTAATTTAATCGCTCTGAT
The DNA here is from genome assembly GCA_017394925.1 of Synergistaceae bacterium. Classification (GTDB taxonomy): domain Bacteria; phylum Synergistota; class Synergistia; order Synergistales; family Aminobacteriaceae; genus JAFUXM01. The sequence goes on along the minus strand of JAFPWQ010000181.1, from coordinate 1,555 downwards.
TGCGTCATCATTTCCGGGAATGGGATAATCTACCATTTCGGGATCACAATTCGTATCTACGATTGATACAACGGGGATATGCAGCTTTCTTGCTTCTGCGATTGCATTCTCTTCGCGTCTCGGGTCAATCAGGAAAATTGCATCGGGGGTTGATGTCATATTTGCAATTCCGCCGAGATACTTTTCGAGTTTCAGCTGTTCTTTCTTTAATGCGGCTGTCTCTTTCTTCGTGTAATTCTCCCATGTGCCTTCTTCATCGTATTTCCTGAGCTCAAGCATACGTGAAATTCTGCGTCTTATCGTTGGGAAGTTCGTCATTAATCCCCCAAGCCAACGCTGATTAATATAAAACTGTCCGCATCTGGTTGCCTCATCGCGAATCGTTTCCTGTGCCTGTCTCTTTGTCCCTACGAATAATACATGTCCTCCGGCGGCTGCTGTCTCACGGATAAAATCATATGCGCGGTCAAGACCTTTAACTGTCTTCTGAAGGTCAATGATGTATACTCCGTTTCTTTCGGTGAAAATGTAAGGTTTCATCTTGGGATTCCAGCGGCGTGTCTGATGTCCGAAATGCACTCCGCATTCGAGAAGCTGCTTCATACTTGCTACTGCCATAAAAATTTTTCCTCCTTAAAGGTTTGATTCTTCGCTCACTCTTAATCACGTTGATTTGATTCTCTTCATGACACCTTTAACTTGAACATGAGCGTTTGAAATTTTAAAGCACTGCTAGTATATCACAGCAAAAAAATCAGTCCCGCGAATTTAATCACAGGACTGAAATTATTTTTTATTATGTCATTCAATCATTCAGAAATTTCACGATAAATTCACTAAGCGAATCAATGCCTTCTCTTTTTTCCGATGAAGTTATAATTGGCATGTCGAACGAATACATTCCGGCTCTCACATATTCTTCACGCATTGATTTCCATTTTCCATGTGCAATTTTATCTGCCTTCGTGAACACTACGAATATATTCTTTCCGTTTGAACGAATCCATTCCTGAAGCTCTTTATCATTTTTCAGCAGGCCATGACGGAAATCAACGAGGTGCAATACAAGCTTTAATGATTCGCGCTTCCTCATGTATGACGACACAAGACGATTCCATTCATTGCGTTCATCTTTGCTTCTTGCCGCATAACCGTAACCAGGAAGATCTACGAGCCTGAATGATTTAGAATCTGGAATATCAATGCGGTAAAAATTTATGCTTCTGGTCTTGCCGGGAGTCTGACCTGTCTTTGCGAGCCTGGAATTCAGCAGGGCGTTAATCAATGACGACTTGCCTACGTTTGAACGTCCTGCTACTGCGATCTCTGGTATTAATTCCTGTTCTGGAATCAGCTGCTCAGGTTTAAAGCATGATGCCTCGAACTTTGCGTGAGTGAAAAGAATTTTTTTTTCAGTCATGCAGTAATTCTTTCAGAGGCGTATCCTGTGAACGCACGAACTCAGGAGTGATTACGAGCTTCTTTCCTGATTTTGATTTCTCAGGCATTGAAGGCAGTTCATACTCAATATCAAGCATGAGATTCTCCATGATTG
>JAFPWQ010000180.1 GCA_017394925.1 Synergistaceae bacterium | reverse complement strand
TTCCGGGTCATGTCCTCCGGCTGTACCCTGATTAATCACTGCACACGGTCTGAATGTCTCAATGGCAAGTGCTGTTGATGCTGCTGCATTTTCTTCTCCGCAGCGGGTCAGGCTCACGACAACAGGATAACCGTTAATCTTTCCTGCTGTATAATTCCAGTGTCCTATCGTGTAGTCATGTGATTCATCGAGAACGGAAATCAATACGTCAGTCTCAATTTTCATTGCTCCCTGAATCAGTACGGGATGTAATTCACTGTCATATACGGGGAGAGTCTCAGCACTGCTCACAAAACATAAAAGCATTGTGAGAAATATTATGACTTTCTTCAATTGCATATGCCTTCTTTCGTTAAAGCGTGAAATTTTCAGATATTATATTACACGGCAAAAAAAGCGAAAAAAGAACGTCCCCCCAAAACTGAAGGAACGCTCTTAACGTTTGCATATGAATCAGCCTTCAAGAATTGCGAGTGCTTCATATGGTTTCATCATCTTTCAATTTGCGCTCATATTGAGAATAATTACCCTTCAATCGCTCTCAATGTCTACGCCTCTTGCCTGCTCCTCAAAATTTCCCTCTTTGCGTATTTTCTTGAAGCCTTCTCTTACTTTTTTAGTTTCTTCTCTGAAATCTATATCTTCGGCTACTTTCTTCGCTTCATTTTTGATGTCATCAGCTGACATTTCTGTTGGGTCTTTTCCTGCTTTGAAGAGAGCAACCAGTAACAGAAGGAACGTCAAACCTGAAAAATATGTTATCGCAAAGAAAATAAATCCAGTTGCAGGAATAGAAATTAAAGGGATAAACATAGCTGCTATTTCAACTGCAAAATAGCCCCAAGTCTGATGTGCAAGGTTTGAGAGTATCGCCGAAGCAGCCGCTTTGAGTATGTCTTTGCCGAATGTCAGGTGTACATACTTTCCAATGGCATAATACATATGCCATATAGCTCCTACAGCAATTCCGCTCGAAATAAGAGCACTTATACCTGGAAGCACACCTGCTGCCATTCCAGCAGCTGCTGCAGCAATCGCATGATTAATAACAATACCAGCAAGTTCGTCTGTTGATATATCAGCCGCCCATTCTTTTGCATAATTCACGACTTCTTCCGCAGCCTTCGTTAGTGCTAAAAAAATCAATACCGACACAGGTGGATACATGATCTAAAACCTCCCTGATAGTAAATTTGCCTAAATAAAGAAAGCAAAGCACATAACTAACAATTATCTTATCCTGTACTGTGTTATAATAAAAATAAGATAAAATAAGATACGTGGCACACAACCACAAAGTTATGTACTTCATCATGACTAAGTAAACATGATTATAGCATAAAATCTTATCATTTTTTATTTGATTCTTATAATTACACTCAAATTCAGGTTTCACAAAAAAGAGCGTCCCCTCACAACTGAAGGAACGCCCCAAAGTTTAATGCCGCGAGACTCAATCAGCTTTCAAGAATTACAAGTGCTTCATATGGTTTCATCATTCTGTGAGAGCCTGAGTAATTCCCAATTAACACCTTGCCTTTGACATCAATCCCCGAAATTTTCTCGTCCTCATTGCTGAAATTGCATATCACTACGAGTCTTTCATTATTGAGTCTGCGTTCATATGCGAAAATTTTTTCGTTCCCTGAGTCCAGAAATTTTATACTGCCTTCAGAGATAACCCGATAATCTTTTCTCAATTGCACGAGCTTGCGGTAATAATTCAGAATCGAATCGTCATCTGATTCTTCAGTCTCAACGTTAATATGCGTGTAATTCCCGTTAATGCCTATCCATGATTCAGATTCAGAAAAGCCTGCATTCTTTCCTGAAGTCCATTGCATAGGTGTACGCGAGTTATCCCTTGCACGCTGAGATAAAACATTCAGAGCTTCAGCTTCAGAATTTCCGCGTTCAATGAGAATGTGATAATAATTTATCGCTTCAACATCACGGTATTCTTCAAGTGATTTGAAATGCGCGTTTGTCATTCCGAGTTCCTCACCCTGATAGATATACGGTGTACCCATTAACATGTGAACGAACGTTGCGAGCATTTTCGCTGACTCTTTCCAGTACTGCCCCTCATCACCGAACCTTGAGACTATTCGCGGCTGATCATGATTGCACCAGAAAACAGCATTCCACCCTCCCGAATCTGACATTTTTTCTTGCCATTCAGAAAAATAATCACGCAGCATTTTCAGGTCAGGAGGCATGAGCGAAAATTTATCGCCGTTCTTGTAGTCAACTTTGAGATGATGAAAACTGAAACACATGGACATCTCATGATTTTCGGGTTTTGTGTAGCGTATGGAATTCTCAAGCGTTGTCGAGGCCATTTCACCGACAGTTATCATGTCTTCAATGCCCGTATCTGTAACAAGTTCACGAATGAATTCATGCACTCTTGGGCCGTCCTTGCAGAATTGTGTTGCACTTCCTGAAGGCTGATATAAATTTTCGGGCTTTGATATTAAATTCAGAACGTCAAAGCGAAATCCTTTTACGCCTTTTGCCTTCCAGAATCGAATCACATCTTTTAATTCTTCGCGGACTTTCGGATTCTCCCAGTTCAGATCTGGCTGTTCAGGTGCGAATAAATGAAGATACCATTTGTTGAGCTCTGGAACATAATCCCATGCTGAACCGCCGAAACTCGCTGTCCATTCTGCTGGCTTCTCATCACGGAAGATATAATACTTCATGTATTCTTCATCACCAGACAATGCGCGTTTGAACCATTCATGCTGTGATGACGTGTGATTGAATACCATATCGAACATGAATCCCATACCCAATGAATCGGCCTCTGCAATCATTTTCTCGCAGTCTTCCATTGTTCCGAACATGGGATTTATATTCCTGTAGTCTGAGACATCATAGCCGTTATCAATCATGGGTGAACAGAAGAATGGCGTTACCCAGATATATTTGACTCCCAGAGACTGAATATATTTCAGCTTTGAGCGTATGCCGTTTAAATCGCCGATTCCATCACCGTTTGAATCACAGAATGATTTAACGTAAATCTGATAAACCGTGCTGCTCTTGTACTTGTCTAACATCATTCAGCCCTCGCGATTACATTTTCTCCTGCTCTGACATCAATATCCGAATTGAAATCAAAGACAGAATAATTTGCTGTGTTCGTGATTACCATTATTGTAGTTAGAGGATGACCGGCCGCTTTGATTTTCTCAGGGTCAAACGTGATTAATTTCTGTCCTGCCTTTACCCTGTCTCCCTGCTTAACATGAATCGTAAAGCCGTCCCCTTTCATCTCAACCGTATCAAGTCCGATGTGCAATAAAATCTCAAGTCCATTTGCGAGTGTCAGACCGATTGCGTGATTACTGCCTTCCATTGTCTGCTCAACGAGTGCATCAACAGGTGAAAGCAAAACATTATCTGAAGGCTC
>JAFPWQ010000179.1 GCA_017394925.1 Synergistaceae bacterium | reverse complement strand
ATCGGAAGTTTCTTGTTCATGGGGCCGACTGGTGTGGGCAAAACTGAACTTGCGAGATGTCTTGCGAGATTCTTATTCGGCAAGGAGGACGCAATGATCCGAATCGACATGAGCGAATTCATGGAACGTCATGAAGTCTCAAAGTTAGTCGGAGCTCCTCCCGGCTATGTCGGACATGAATCAGGCGGAAAATTAACGGAACTCGTGAGACGCAAACCCTATAGCGTTATCCTGTTTGACGAAATTGAGAAGGCACATCCTGAAATATTTAACATTTTGCTTCAGGTACTCGATGACGGAAAATTAACGGACGGACAGGGCCGCAAAGTTGATTTCAGGAACACGGTTATCATCATGACGAGTAACGTAGGCGCAAAGGAAGCACAGCAGGGTAATTCATTAGGATTTGGAATGAGTGCGGACAGTCAGACACAAAGAGACTGGGAACGCAGTAAGTCAATCATACTTGAGGAAGCAAATAAACTTTTCAGGCCGGAATTCCTGAATCGTATTGACGAGATTGCAGTGTTTAAGCCTTTATCGCGTGATAATCTCCTGAAGATAATTGACACTATGCTTGATGATTTATCAGTAAGACTCGATAACAAGGGCGTTAAAATTGAAGTCTCTGATGACGTGAAAGCAAAGATACTCGAAAAAGGTTTCAAGCCCAAATACGGAGCAAGACCGTTAAAGCGCGCAATACAGTCAATGCTTGAAGATAAACTTGCGGACTTCATGCTGTCAGGCAAAATGAATGATAAAGACACAAAGATAAGCGTAAATCTCAAAGGCGAAGAGCTTACATGCGAACTGACAAAGTAATTCACGCATTCAGAGATTCTTTACCCGTTATGACAGGCTATGCAGTACTCGGACTTGGCTTCGGGGTACTCATGGCCTCAAAGGGTTATGATGTATTTCTCGTTCTCAGTGAGAGCATATTAATTTACTCCGGGACAATGCAGTTTGTTCTTGCCGATATGCTTTCAGGAAATGTTACGTTAAGTGCTTGTGCATTGACCGCCTTAATGGTCAGTGCGAGGCATGTATTTTACGGTGTCTCAATGGTTGAACGTTACAGGGATATTCACGGACTGAAAAAATTTTACGTGATCTTTGCTCTCACTGATGAAACGTATTCTCTCGTCTGTGAATCTAATGACGCCGATTATTGTTTTCTGGTCTCGATATTCAATCATTCTTACTGGATAACAGGTACAGTTGCAGGCTCATTAATCGGTCAGGTCTTAAAGTTTGATTCACGCGGAATTGATTTCTCACTGACGGCTCTGTTCGTGAGTATATGCGTAGAACAATGGCTTAATGCTGATACTCATATTCCTGCATTAACGGGTTTAACTGCAAGCGTGTTATGCCTTTTGATTTTCGGCCCGGATAATTTTCTCATTCCGGCCATGATTGCGGTTACGTGTTTACTTTTTGCGTTCAGGGGGAAAATTGAGAATGAGAATGTATGATGCATTAATACTTGTCATAATTTCGGGAGCTGTTACTGCATTTCTGAGATTCATTCCGTTTATCGCATTCAGCAAGAAAACTCCTGCGTTCATTCTTTATCTTGGGAGAGTCCTGCCGTATTCAGTCATGGCCATGCTTGTTGTGTATTGCCTTCGGAACACGGGAGCGTATTTTCTGCCTGAAGCGTTATCATGCCTGCTCGTGATTATTCTGCATGTATGGAAACGCAATACACTCTTGAGCATCACAGCAGGTACAGCATTATATATGTTCATGATTCAGTGCGCATAAAAAAATTGCCCTCCTCAATAACAAAGGGGGGCTTGATGATTCATTTTTCATTCTTACAGTGCCGCTTTGATTTTCTCAATCATCTCTGCATATTCCTGTTCGGATAAAAATTTCTTCTTCGGGTTCATCTCGAATGTTCCGCCCCATTCAAAGCCGTCTTTATACTTCGGCACAAGATGAACGTGAAGATGGCAGCCCGTATCACCATAAGCACCGTAGTTTAACTTGTCAGGATGAAACACTGCATGAATTGCTTTTGCCGCCCTGTTCACATCTTCAATGAAGGCTTTGCGTTCTTCGTCTGAGATATTCACAATCTCGCTCACATGATCCTTATAGGCAACTATACAGCGTCCCATATGACTCTGTTCCTTGAAGAGAATCAGAGAACTCACGCTTAAATCACAGATGTAAATTCCGAACTGTTCAAGCAAATCTCCGCGCATACAATAACCGCAGTTATTATCTTTCATGATGCATTACTCCTTCTTAATATTTAATGTGGATTATGCACATTATACTATGCTAGTTATGCGAATCAGGCGGCGATACAGGTCTTGATTTCTTCTTTGAAGATTTTGCATCAGGCTGATCAAATAATTCTTTCATTGAGGCTTTGATTATATTCTCAACTACTCCCATGACATTCCCGCCCTGATACTCACGGTAAATCTTATGCACAACTATAGCTCTGTAATCACCGTCAAATTCCTGGACTGAATACATTTCAGGCTGGCACACGGTGTATAAATACGTAACATCATGAGCAGGAATAACTTCAGTCTTCTCTTCCGGAATTTTTATGACCTCGATTAATCTTCCGCGTCTGTCTCGTCTCTCAACTTCACGGTACACTGTGTACGTCCGAATCTCTTCGGGTACATGTTCGGTCTGGAATTCCTGCCATATTGACGTTCGGATAAATGCCGAATAGCCCATCTCGTCGGCATGACTGAAAAAATTTCTCGTCTGAGGATCCGTATCGCTGTAGATGAACTGCATATCATCAATCAATGCATCAAGAGTCTTAATGATTGTCGTCCCTTTACGCTTCATTCCAGAACGTACTGCGTCAACAATCCAGTTCGTTATCTGCGTACTCTGCTGTCTCTGAGGCGCAAGAGATTTTCCTGCTTTCAGGTCTAATTCAGGCGGCATGATGAATATTTTCTTCTGTTCGTTCACTCTGAATGACGGGTCATGCCATGTTTCAACATCACTCGCTGAGGCCATACATGTACACATGAATATAAACGCTAAGATTAATGCTGTTCTTTTCATTTGTTATCATCTCCCTTTGTCAATTATAATACGCTATATCTTACTACGGAGGAATTTAAACTTGTCTCTCAGAAAAGGTTTAATCATATTCATACTGCTTGCGTTCGGTGCTAATGCATTTATTATCATAAAGAGTGTTGACGCTAATACAATACATTCATTAATTCACGCGGATAAATTCAAATTACTTCTTGCACTTCTGGTTGTCTTCTGTGCTTGGATATGTGATTCAGGAAGATTTTGCGCATTGTCTTATGCTGCCGGTGAACATGTAAGTTTCAGAATGGGAATAGTCTTAACATGGCTGAATTATTTCGGAAGTGCCGTTACTCCCATGCAGTCAGGCGGAGGCCCTTTTCAGGTGTATGTGTTATATAAAAAGGGAGTGCCTGTTGGCAAGGGCATAGCGATAACGTTAATGCGTACAATGCTGACGATTCTAATTCTCACTCTGTCAGTGCCTGCCGCTTTACTCCTTGACCCAGAAATTTTAGCCGGAAGTCCTTTCCTTAAAGGATTAGTCTCGTATGTCTTCGTTGTCATTCTTGCTACGTGGGCATTCATAGCCTTCACGATAATTAAACCTGAACTCATCAAGAAATTAGCCCGCGTGATTATCATGTGGCTCAGACGGTTCAAGTTCATGAATTCAAATCGGACAGTGATAAAAATATTTCAATGGCTTGACCGTGAAGTCGATAATTACATTCTCAATTTCAGACTCGCTTTTAATTCCGGAAAATTATGGGTCTTCTTATCTGTCATACTTTCAGTTCTGCATTTACTCGCGTTATTTTCAGTTCTGCCGGTCTTAATGTCCGCTGTAGGTCTTCCCTTCAGATATATACAGACAATAGCAGTTCAGGCTGTCTTCATGTTCATACTCTATTTCGTTCCTACACCGGGCGCGTCAGGAGTAGCTGAAGGAGGCGGAGCGTTATTATATTCAATCTTAATGCCTCAGAACATGGCCGGTATAATGTCAATAATATGCAGGTTCTTCACGGATTATATTTCAATCTTTATGGGAGTAGTCGTAGTTATCCGTATGCTTGGCTGGGGAGTCAGCGAAGATATTGCGCGGAATAAAAACAAGGGAGCAGACATAGATAATGCGTAAAGTTCGTGAATGGGCATTCAAAATGCGCGGCGGCTTATGGACATTATTATTCGTGATAATGCTATTCATGTCTGGTCATGCAGATATTACGCGAATAACATGGGGATTACTTCTCATTCTTGCAGGTCAGTTATGGCGGATATGGTCAGCGGGCATAATTGGCCTGTACAGAGGCGAGAACGTCAAAGCTCTTAAACTTGCACATGAAGGACCTTATGCACTCATGCGTAACCCGTTATACTTCGGGAATTTCATGATTGGTCTGGGCTGGGCTGTCATTGCAGGTTTAAATGCCGTGATAGTCTTCGTGATTGCATTTGTGATTCTGTACGTGATGATTATTATCCCTCATGAAGAAGAATTCCTGCGCTCCAAATTCGGCCATGAATACGAAAAATATTGCGAGCGTGTAAAAATGTTCTGTCCTGTGAAATTTAACCTGAAGGACATATGCGTTAAACCAGATATGAATGTGATAATGCGCAGTGAAATTCACACGGTAATATCGACAATTCTGGGAACTTGTATAATACTTGCCGTGAGTATATACAAAGGAGCGTGAGAGTTAATGAACACAAATCAGAAAGAATCCCGGAATGAATCCCAGAATGAACCTCAAAGCCGCAAAAAGAAATCACCGAAAGAACCAGAAATCATGATGAGCGATTTACTCAATGCAATATCCGAATCAGAATATCCCGCATATATTCTCGAAGCAATTGAACGCGTTCAGGACTGGATGAACGAAATGATACAGCCTGAGAAAGAACACGAAGACGAATCAGATATATTCAGGGCATTATTTCAGTTTGAAGAGGACAACGACGAAGAAGAAGACAGCATACATAATTTGATTTCCAGACTTGAGAGCCTCAGAGAATATGCAGATGTAATTCCGAATTCTGACATGCCAGACGGTAAACCTGACACTGTGATTGTGAGCATAACTCCGCCCGATTATGAATCAGGTCTGCGAATGGCTATCGATTATGCCGCAGTATTCAACCGCATGACCTGCAAAAGATTATGGATAATCAGCGACACTTTTATTTTTGACGACATAGTGAAGTATTCGGGACATGTAGATGCATTAAGCGAACAGGGTATCACTATGAGATACATACTCGTAACGCCGTGGGGCTGGGTTGAACTGCCTTTAAGCGGGAACATGGCAGAAAAACAGAGTTCATTATTCAAAATGTGGCGTGAAGACGAAACTAAACGCAGAAAGAAGAAATGAAGAAGGAAATAAAGAGAGCATGAAACAGTTAATTATTTACGGCATTGTCGGAGGCATTACTACCCTGATTGATATTGTTGTCTACTGGCTCGTATCACGTTTTCTTTTTGTGCCTGTCGTGCCTTCAACGATAATTGCATGGGTAGTTGCCTTTATCTTTGCATACTGTGCCAATCGTATACTCGTATTTCATTCACATAATGCTGTCTTATCTGAGGCGTTTTACTTTTTCATATGCAGAGTTTCAACAGGAATTCTTGACGTGTTAATCATGTACGTATTCGCAGATGTCTTAAAATTTCATGATGTCAGCGTAAAAATCATAAGCAATATCATAGTTATCATACTGAATTATATAGCCAGCAAGTTATTTATCTTCAGGAACAAAGGAGAATAATAAATGAGAATAGCAGACATTGCACGCGGTGATTTACCTGCTGAACTGGTAATCAGGAACGCAAGAGTAGCTAATATTTTCACACAGGAATATGAACTTGCAGACGTTGCAGTATATTCGGGCAAAATTGCGGGCATAGGCAAATATGACGGTGAAGTGATTCATGATGCAGGAGGACGCGTATTAATTCCAGGCATGATAGACGGTCATGTTCACATTGAGGATACTATGATGACACCTCCGGCCTTCGCTGAAATTGCCGCATTACACGGAACAAGTGCAGTCATGGCAGACCCTCACGAAATAAGCAATGCATTGGGCATGTCAGGACTTGAGTACATGTTCAGAGCCTCGCAGGGACTT
>JAFPWQ010000178.1 GCA_017394925.1 Synergistaceae bacterium | reverse complement strand
CGTTCAGTTGAAAGTCTTGCGTCCCCTCCTACAGTTATTCCTGATGTTACATCGTTACGTATCAGCCATGAACCATAAGCCCTGCCGATTAGATTCACTGTTTCGTCTGTGAGTTCTTTTTCTGCATTCCCCCGAATGTCATACTCTCTGAATATATTTGCAGGAATGTTCATTTTGATTGTGCCTCCCGTAATTAATCATGAATGAGCTTATATTAGCATACAAAAAAAGGAACAGACATAAACGCCTGCTCCCCGTGATTATAAGTTTACGTTAAAGTGTTCAGTCTTTCATGAGGCTCATCACCATATCTACATTATTTCTGTCCGAATCTTTATAGTTCCTGCTGCCGTGCGTAATGGAATTCTCAAGACGCGAAATTTTATCAAGTTCATCCCAGTCAACAAGACATACATGCTTTAATGCTTTACTGTCCTTCGTGATTTTTATCGATGATTTTCCGTGCGCACGTATCTCATTCTGATATTCTTTCACTCTCTGCCTGAATTCTTCTCTGTCCATAACATCAAATCCGAATGTGTAATGAAACGCACACCATCTTAAATGTTCACTGCGCGCTAAATTCTCTCTTTGTTCAGGCGTTAATGCGTCCGTGTTCATCATCTTCTTTATTCTGCGTATCAATGGCATAAGATAATCAACGCTTGCACGGCTGCTCATTCTCCCGAAGTAATCACAGTTCTTCCAGTCTTCATATTTATTTTTGCCGCCAGTGTACCTGTGATTCAATTCCATTGCGTATTGATCCAGTTCACCCGAGTAAAGCAGTTCTGAGTCATAGAGCCAGTGAGTTATACATTCCTGAGCATATTGTGAATAGCACCTCACACTCTTTGAATCGCATGTATAAACATTCAGAGAATATCCCAGTGTCTGCAGACGGTCGACCATGTGAACAGCTATATCTCTCGCAATATCTCTGTCGTCAATGCATATCACAATATATTTTAATTTCGGGGCGTTATCCTGAAGAAATTTGAATATCTTATTGCCTCTTCCATTCTGAGGTTCAAAATCTATTTCATAATTCATGAACATACTCGGATACTGGGATCTCAAAAAGCCCGTGCGGTGTTCAAAATTGGGATCATAAACAGTAGCATGAAATTTGCTGCCCTCAAACTGTCCGTTAGCTATGACCTCACGAAGTACTTCATGGCCTATCCTCCCGAAGCCCACAATCAGAACATCAATATCATCAAGTGCAAGACCGTTATTATCAAAATTAATTGCATCGCATAACGGGTATTCATGCATGAGTAAACGCGCAGTCATTTCTGCCTCGTCAAATGACATGACGCTTCCGTAGCCGTATTCTGATTCGCCTGACTGAAAGAACATACCTTTCCACTCGTCTGTGCCGAGAAGAATTAATTTAGTCTGTTCGGGTGATATATGCAAACTCTTCAAGCTCTCTGACATCATGCGGGCATACTGTAAATTTCTGTCATATTCATACGATAAGACATAAAGATTCAATTTCACTCTGTCAGGCTTGACGCGAATATTTTTCAGGAATGCACATGAAGCTGTCAAAGAATCTTTATCCGTATATGTCAGTCCTCCCATATCACGTATCGATGTCTCGTAGTCTTCTCTTATTACACTGTCTGCAAAGACAAGTATACTTTCTTTTATGCCCGCCAAATTCCTTCCGAACTGTATCGAGTCCGCATTTATCCCGTATATTAAATTTACTTCAGACACTTTCGATGTCCTGATTCTTATCCATTTGAGAAGGTCATTCCCAAACCGAATGAGCAATGTCGCCGCTGTCGTGAAGAATGCAACCAGATGAACGATCCAGAATAAGAACACAGCAAAAGGATTATGCGATATATCAAGATTGAAGAATACTTCGCTGTTAATACGCCCCGAAAACATCATACCGACATCGACAACAGATCTAACGATGATATACGGAATATGAAACACTGATGCGTATGCCTCGTTATTATTCACCCATTCAAGATAGCGGCCTGGAGTTTTGCCTTCGAGAATCTGAGTCAGTTCCAGATAATGACATGTGCAGTATACAGCCATTCCCCCAAGAAACATGACACAGAACGTAATTTTAAGCGGCGTATTTCTTTTCTGCGGATGCTTCGAGAGATATATAATCAGAGTAGCAAAGAGAATTATAGAAACAATCCATGCTATAACAACCTGAAGAATATTTGAGCCGTAACTTTGTACGAATTCACTGATGAGATTCATGACAGCACCTCCTGTAAGAATTTTTTATCAGGACATTTTCATGTTTACGTGTAAAATATTTATTTATTCCATGAATAATTATATAAGACACAAGGGAGTATTCATTATGAATGAACGCGAAAAAATGACTGCCGGAGAGTTATATAACCCTGCTGACAGTGAGCTTGTTATGTTAAGACAAAAGGCACATAGATTATGCACGCAGTTCAACATGACATTTGAGACTGATGAAGCAACACGATGTGCAATACTCCGGGATTTACTGCCGGACTTTGACGAAGAAGAGATATATTTTCAGGGGCCGGTATATTTTGACTATGGCATGAATATTTTCATCGGGAAAAATTTTTATGCTAATTTTAATACAACGATTCTTGATGTATGCCCTGTTCACATAGGCGATAATGTAATGCTCGGCACAAACGTATCTCTAGCAACACCCCTTCACCCGTTAAAATGGCAGGAAAGGAATCCCAGACTGAATGACAAAGGCGAATTTATTGTGCTTGAGTACGGGAAGCCCATTACAATCGGGAGTAACTGCTGGCTTGCCTCAAATGTAACTGTGATTGGCGGCGTGAATATCGGCGAAGGAAGCGTAATCGGTGCAGGAAGCGTAGTAACACGGGACATTCCCCCGAATGTGTTTGCGGCAGGAGTCCCGTGCAGAGTGATTAAAGAGATTCAGTAGATGCAAAAAACTTTGGGAGTATGTCTTCGAGTTCATCAAATGCATATTCCCCGAAAACTTTTCCCTCACGAAATAATACTGCTCCTTTAGGCGTTCCTGCAATGCCGTATTTCGCATGTCCGGCTTCCTTTGGACCGTTCACTTCACAGCCCATGACAGCAACGCTCACACCGTCAGGAAGATTTGCGAGCATAGGCTCAACGATTTTCACAAGCCTCATGACATCTGCGCGTCTTCTTCCGCATGTCGGACATGAGATTAAATTCACGCCGCGTGTACGAAGTTCAAGAGCTTTCAGAATCTCATAGCCTACTCTCACTTCACGTTCTGGTTCGTCAGTCAGAGATACTCTCAGTGTGTCGCCAATTCCACGCGATAATAGCTGTGATATGCACGCCGTACCCTTAACGATTCCGCCGTCTCCCGGTCCTGCTTCTGTGAGTCCTATATGCATTGGGAATTCCGGATAGCGTTCTGAGATTAGAATATTTGCTTTCACGCATTCATTCACACTTGAAGATTTAGCCGATAAAATCATGCTCGTGAAATCATTGCGCAATAATAATTCTGCCTGCTCACATACCGCAATGAATAACGCCTTTGCTCTGTCTCCTTCTGCCTGATTAAGCTGAGATTGTGAGACTGAACCACCGTTTGCACCGATTCGAATTACGGCATCAAGATTCTTTGCTGTGCTGATTACGTCATTTAGGCGTTCAAGAATCATATTGCCCGGATTGATTCGTATTGCCTTGCATCCTGTCTCCATTGCGAGAATAGCCAGTGAAGGATCAAAATGAATATCGGCCATGACTGCAAGTTTCGTATGTTCAACAAGATATTTCAGGTCATCCGCATATTTTGCATCGGGGAATGCTGCTCTTGCCATTTCACACCCGCATTTTAGCAATCTCTCACACTGTGCAATGCATTCTTCGCGTTTATCCAGTGAGATTTTAAGCATACTCTCAACTCTCACGGGTGAGTCTCCGCCTATTGTGAGACCATTAATATTTACCTGCCGTTTACTGTTCATGATGATACCTCCTGCATGAGTCGCCTGTCATCAGTCCATTAATGTTTACGTTCATGAAAATAATTCCGTTAATGCGTTTGCTGTTCATAATGATACCTCGTGCATGAATTATTCAGTCCGTTAATGTCAGCACTGAGTGAATTATCGCTTATTGCCGGTCTGTTAATGTTTATGTGCCTTCTACACAGCATCATGGCTTCCCGTTAAGCAGTGAAGAATAAATTATAGATGTCCTTGCATGTGATTAAGATTATCAGCGAGATTAACACAACAAATCCTGCCGTATGAATCCAGTTCTCGATTTTATCGGGCAGTCTCCTTCGCGTAATCATTTCGAGTAACACGAATAAGATTCTTCCTCCGTCAAGAGCTGGAATCGGGAAGAGGTTTAATATTCCGAGATTGAGCGCAATAATCGAGATGAACATGATGAAATTCCACACGCCTGAACTCATAGCCTGACCAGACATTGAAGCAATTCCGACCGGGCCGGTAACATCAACTTCCTGCCTGTGAGTTATCATGTCATAAAGACCTTTCAGCATTGCAAGACTCATTCTGTATGTGTAACCTGCCGCGCGTTTTGATGCTTCTATGAGTGTATACCTCGTGAATGACGGCGATATTCCCAGCATAGGCCTTCCGTATTCGTTGTTCATCGGAACTTTCACGTTAAGCGTTAAAGTCTCGTCTCCGCGTCTGATTCCGAATTTCACGTTTTCGTCTTTCATGCTCTCATTGCGAATCATTTCGGACATCTCGCGCCATTTCGTTACGTTTACATCATTGACGCTGATAACTTCATCTCCTGCCATAAGACCGGCCTGCTCTGACGGAAAGCCCTTCATGATCTCGCCTATGCGTGTATGTTCCATATCGAGAACTCCATGGCCCCACAGAAAAAATGCCATTAAGACAACAGCAAGTATGATATTGAAGAGTGAACCGTTTAACAGAATCAAAAATCGTTTCCATGCAGATTGTTCATTAAAGCCCATTCCGGGAATAACTTTTTCGTCTTCTTCCTCTTCTCCCATTCCTGCGAGCCTGCAGAAACCTCCGAGCGGAAGTATTCTTATTGACCAGAGCATATTATTCTTGCTTCTGTGCTGAAATATTGCCGGACCCATTCCGAACGCGAACTCGTGAACCTGTACTCCCAGAATGCGCGCAGTAATATAATGTCCGTACTCATGAACGACAACGCAGACAGCAATAACTATAATGAAAGCTATAATACTAATCAGCAAATTAAATCTATCTCCTTATTATGAAGTGAAATCATAAAGTGCAAATTTTTCAGATTATACCGCAAAATAAAAATATGCCCGCTCACCAGTAAGGCAATACGGACACAACAGAATCAACCGGCTAAGTCCTAAGGAGTCACGTCCGATAACGAGGCCGCACCCGAAGTGCAGCTTCCTAATGCCCTTAACCGATTATTGAAAATTATAATTTATTTCATGTGCTTTATGTATGCAGATTTCATACGTTCAAGTGCATCATAAATATATCTCGTCGGACATGCAATATTCCAGCGTTCAAAGCCTTCTCCCTGTTTCCCGAAGATATATCCCTCATCAAAGAATAATCTTGCCTCTTCATGATTGATTCTCTCAAGCTCCTTGTGATTGATTCCGAGTCCGTTCATGTCCAGCCATAAAAGATAAGTGCCTTCAAGATTCGTAATCTTAATCATGGGGAGTTCACGCGAAATGAATTCAGTGATTGCTTTTCTGTTTGCGTCAATCACACTGAGACATTCATCAAGCCATTCTGCACAATGACGATATGCTGCTTCTGATGCAACGTAACCCAAGATATTGCATTTTGGATTCGGGTTTGAGAGCCTAAGTGAATCATGAAACTTTCTGCGTAATTCAGGATTGGGAATGAACACGTTCGATGTCTGAAGTCCGGCAATGTTGAACGTCTTGCTTGGTGCAGTCAGAACAAGACAGTTATTTGCGATTTCATCACTCAGTGAAGCAAAGACTGTATGATTATGTCCAGGCATGAGCAAATCAAAATGAATTTCATCCGAGACAACGAGAATATGATTCTTCATGCATATCTCAGCAATCCGCATTAACTCTTCGCGAGTCCAGACTCTTCCGCAGGGGTTATGAGGACTGCATAAAATCATCATCTTTGCGTTCGGGGATTCGGCCTTGCATGATAAATCATCAAAATCAATTTCGTATCGCGTTCCCGTGTTAATCATCGGGCAGTCAATGAGCCTTCTATTATTAAAGTTTACGGCCATGTACATTGGGTGATAAACTGGTGTCGTGAGAATGATTCCGTCTCCCTGATTCGTGTATGTCCTCACAGCCTCGAAGAATGCATCAACGATTCCATGTGAAGGCAATATCCATTCAGGTTTGGCATCCCAGTTATGTCTGGTCTTCATCCATGAACAGACTGATTCAAGATAGCTTTCTGTAGGATTCTCATAGCCCATTATGGACGTATCAAGCTCATGTTTCAGTGCGTCAATGATTTCAGGTGCAGTTACGAATTCCATATCAGCAACTGAGAACGGGATTATATTTTCATCTTCGCGTACTCCGAATTTCACAAGTTCATTCCATTTTGATGAGCCTGTATTGAATCTCTTGTGTACAGTTTCAAAATCATATTTCATCTGTCATTCTCCTTCATTATTATTTAAGCATGAAGTATACAGCGATATATTGCAATATACCTGAGGCATAAGCATTAGGAATCGAAAGTTTCAGGAAATCGCGTGCTTCAATTTTCATGTATCCGAGTCCCCATGCAGTACATGCCTGCGTGATACAGCATGCAACACTTACGGTTACTGACGGAACAACGAATACCCCGAAAAGGAACGGCACTGAGAATTCAGCCGCATTCGATAACACAGCCAGAGTAGCAGCTCCGCACCCTACAAGCGTCATAGGACCTCTGAACAGTCCCATGAATAGCAATAAAGAAAATACTATGCACACAGCAAGTTCTGACTTGGGCATGATCTCACCGGTTACAGCATTGAAATACGGTGAGGCATAAGCAGCTGAAGCAATGAACATCGGAACAGTGAGCATGAAGCCCACGAGAGGAGCACTATCAACAACACCGTCAT
>JAFPWQ010000177.1 GCA_017394925.1 Synergistaceae bacterium | reverse complement strand
TCTTGCGCTAGAGGCGTTACTGTCGTTAATATCGATAACGGATTTGGTGCAGGATATTTTGCCTCAATGATAAACAAGATAAGAATAGAAGGTGAAAAATAAAATCATGAAAAAAATTCTCGCATTCATGGCCGTAAGTCTTGTATTCGCATCATGGGCGGCTTATGCTGATACTGAAACTTTTGATGCCGCAGGTACCTGGCTGATTAAAGGCGTGGGACATGTTGATAAAAGTTTTGTGCGCTCAAGTCTGGAATTAAGCGGCAATATGTACATTCAGACCGAAAGCAGTGATATTCTCTCTCAGGATATGCGAATGCTCACGAGTTACGATATTTATCTCAGAATTGACGCAAGCACTCTGAATATTAAAGTCTACGATAAGCACATCGAAAACAGAATAAGAGTTAATGTTCCTGTTCCTACAAGAATTCCTACTGCTGAATATCCCATTGAACTCCCTGATGTTACGTATGATGATATAACTTATTCGGCAACACTGACAGGCGCAAATTCAGGAACTGTAACTATAAGCGGCATAATTAGAGACGTTGACGTAATCGGGGATTTGGAACTTGATTCGGACTGCAAGATATGGAGAGCCGGTACTCCTGAGCCAAAAATTGACGAGGGAAAAAACAGCGGGTGTAATTCTTTCTTTGGGATAATTGCAATGATATTAACTCTGGGGGTGATTAAACGTGTTCGGTACTGATATAGGCATTGACTTAGGCACTGCTACCGTCCTGATTTACGAGAAAAGACACGGCGTTGTCCTTCGTGAGCCTTCTGTTGTCGCCGTTGACCAGGACAGCGGAGAAATTCTTGCAGTGGGCTATGAGGCTAAAAGCATGGTAGGACGTACTCCCGGAAGTATCGTGTCAGTGAGACCATTACGGGACGGAGTTATCGCGAATTACGGCATGACTGAAGCAATGTTACAGCACTTCATGAGACGCGTAACTAAAGGCTCGCAAAGATTTTTTAGGAACAGAGTCATGATCTGCGTTCCGTCGGGTGCTACTGACGTTGAAAGAAGAGCAGTACTCGAAGCTGCTCTTGAAGTCGGAGCAAAAGAAGCATACTTGATTGAAGAACCTATGGCGGCCGCTATCGGGGCTAATCTCAATGTCGAAGAAGCACGCGGGAAAATGATTGTCGATATTGGCGGAGGCACTACGGATATTGCTGTAATTTCTCTCGGTGGTGTCGTGAAATCTAAATCTCTCAGGCTAGGCGGCGATAAGTTTGACGAGGGAATTATGCGTTATCTCAGAAGACAGTATAATCTTGCAATCGGCGACCAGACAGCAGAAAATCTAAAAATCATGATTGGCACATGCACCCCGTTGGAACAAGACCAGCGTATGATTGTCAAAGGCAGGGATTTAGTGCAGGGACTTCCAAGACAGATTGAAGTTACAAGTTCTGCTGTCAATATGGCTATCGGCGAAATGATACAGACTTTGATTGACGGCATAAGAAACGTTCTTGAATTAACTCCGCCCGAATTATCTGCCGACATTATCGACAGGGGCATTGTCTTAACCGGAGGCGGCGCATTACTTCACGGATTACCGGAACTCATTGCTCAGCAGACAGGTATTAACTGTTTTACTGCTGAAAATCCTATGGAAAGTGTTGCTCTCGGTACGGGTAAAGCACTCGCTGAAATGGATAATCTCAAGAATACAGGCAGAAGTACTATGCTGGTTAATCTCAAACGTTCAAGCCGTAAACGCTATTAGAAGGTGATTTTATGCACAGAGGAATATACGAAGCGGCATCAGGAATGCTCGTTCAGGTGACACATTTAGACGTTATTACGAATAATCTCGCTAATGTCGATACTCCCGGATATAAACGAAGAATTAGCGCAACAGCTGATTTTTCTGCTTTACTTGACAGAATTGAAAAAGTTTCTGAAGACGGCGAAACTAAATTAACATCTGTTCTTCCTGCTGATATGCCGTTCAAGGGAAGACAGGTTATAGGCTCGGTTGCACTTGCCGCTATTTTCTCAGAGGACGTTATGGACACTTTTCCCGGCGTTCTCAAAACTACTGAAAGCCCGCTCGATGTCGCTATTGACGGTAAAGGATTTTTCGCTCTGGCTGATGAAAACGGCAATACTTTTTATACACGTGAAGGCAATTTCATTCTCGATAATAACGGAAATATAGTTAATCCCAACGGCTTAATGCTACAGGGTGAGGGAGGAGCAATTAACATCGGCAATAATGCAAGAGACATTACGATTAATCATACAGGACAGGTAATAATCAATGGGAATGAAGTTGTTGGCCGTCTCGCTGTGTTCAACTTTGAGAACCCCACGTACTTAAAGCATGAAGGCAAAAACTTGCTCACTCCTACGGAACAATCCGGCGAGGCTGAAGCTGTCGAAGGCTTTAAAGTGTGGTCGGGTGCTCTCGAAATGTCCAACGTTGAAGTCGTTACGGAAATGGTCAGAATGATTGAAGCTCAACGTATTTATGAAGGCGCATCAAAGGCTCTCATGACACATGACGAAAATACAAGCAGAATGATTACGTCATTCAGCAGAGGCTAAACATAAAGACAGAAGGAGGAAGATTTTATGTTACGGTCATTATGGACTAGTGCGTCAGGTATGATTGCCCAGCAGACACACTTAGACGTTGTAACGCATAATTTAGCCAACGTAAACACTCAGGGCTACAAGAAAAGACGCGCCGATTTCGAAGATTTGATGTACCAGATTTACAGGGAACCAGGAGCTCCCATTGAAGGCGGCTCAGTCGTTCCTACAGGCGTTCAGGTCGGATTAGGAACTCGCGTTAATGCTACTCCAAGTTTCATGGTTCAGGGAAATTTTCAGATTACTGACGGACCTTTGGACTGGGTCATCGTCGATGATAACGGCTTCTTTCAGGTCAATATGGGAAATGGTCAGATTGCTTATACACGCGGCGGCTCATGGCAGATTGATGACCAGGGGCAAATCGTCAACGAAGACGGCTATCTGCTTGAACCTGCTATCACTATTCCCGAAAATGCACAGGAAATTCAATTGTCGCCTACTGGTGTCGTAAGCGTCAGAATTGCAAATGAAACTGCACTGCAGGAACTCGGTCAAATTGAACTCGCACGATTCATTAATCCTACCGGACTTCGCGCAATCGGAGACAGATTATTCGTTCAGACTGACGCTAGCGGTGAACCTATTCTCGGCAATCCAGGTCAGGACGGTATGCCTCAGGTCAGACAAAACGTTATCGAAATGTCTAACGTTCAAGTTGTCGAAGAAATGGTTGAAATGATTGTCGCTCAAAGGGCTTATGAGGCTAACTCTAAAGGCATTCAGACTGCAGATGATTTACTCAGAATAGCTAACGGACTTAAACGCTGATTTATCATGAAACATAAAAACTTTTTGCAGGAGTGTTTTATCGTAATGCTCCTGCTTTTTGTTATCGCTGATAATGCATACTCTGCTCAGAATATCACGATTAATATTCCAGACGTGATTTATGCTCATGGGAATTCTTTCACTCTCGGCCATGTAGCAAAGATAACAGGAGGCAATACAAGAACCCGAAGAATATTAGCGGATTTAAGAGTTTACCCGGACGGTAATATTTTGACCAGAAAAGAAATTCTCAGGGCTATTAATGCAAGTGATGCCAGCGACGCAAGAATTGAGTTATACATGCCGGAATATTCACGCATTGAAGCTCCCGGCTATGAAGGCAATCTCACGGATGCAAATTCTCACTCTCAGAATGATACACGCAATGCTGAAAGTTTAATCCCTGTGATAAAATCACTTTCAGCCTGGAACGGTGAAATCGAAATCTCTGCGTCCTCTCCTGTTCCTGACGGCAAATTAATTGACCCGGCCAGTATTATTCCCGGTAGTCCGGCCGCTACTCTCAGATTTAGAGATAATAACGGCAAAATACGCTCGCTTACTGTGAGGCTGACTTGGACACAAAACGTTATGTTCGCAAGGCATAATATACGCAGGGGAGATAAAATTAACCCTCAGGATTTAATTTCCCGTCCAATGAAAATTACGAGGCCGGGTGCTTATGCCGAAAATGCAAGTCAGATTGCAGGGTTCACAGTCAACAGGAATATCAAACAGGGTGAAGCCGTTTTGCTGGCTAATCTCACTAGCTCAAACGTGATTAAGAAAGGAAGACGCGTTAAAATTATCGCACGTTACGGTGCCGCTAGTGCAAGTGCTGACGGCGTTACCCTCGAAGACGGAAGGCCGGGTGAATGGGTCAAAGTTCGCAGGACTGATGATAAACGCGTAATATTAAGAGCTAAAATCATTAACGAAAATTCTGTTGAAGTTCAGGTTGATTAATTTATTCAGGAGGTGCTACATGTGAAAAAATTATTACTCATCGCGTTATCTCTGGTAATATCTCTCAGTGTCTCGTCATACGGGGCTTCTCTCTGGGATGATAATGCTAACTGGTTCGGTGATGCAAGACCGGGCAGAGTAGGCGACCTCGTTACGGTGCTTGTGAATGAACGTACTGACGCTAAAGACGAGGCCACTATGGACATAAGCAAATCTTCAAGCAACAGCGTTAATGACGGCAATAACGGCACAAGTATATTGAGCTTTTTACGCGGATTAACTTTCAGTACTGCTAATGGCTCTGCCGGTGATGGCTCAGTCGAACGTAAACATCATGCTACGGCTACTCTTGCATGTATCGTTACTGAAGTTCTCCCAAACGGAAATCTCGTTATCGAAGGCACAAGAGACGTTAGAACAAGTGATGAAATGTTACAGTTTCAGCTCGTAGGCGTTATCAGACCTCAGGATGTCAACGCTGATAACCAGATTTCAAGCCGTCTCATTGCAAACGCTGAAATTGCTGTTAAAGGACGAGGCGTAATCTCAAGAACTCAGAAGCCCGGCGTTATCACTCAGATTTTACAGGCGGTGTTTTAGATTATGCGAAAAATTTTATGCTTTGCGTTTATTCTCATGCTTTATGGCTCTGCTTTCGGGGCGGGCGTTAATCTTCAGGATATGGATTTCTCTCGCGTTAATCCAAGCGTCAGAATTAAAGATATTACTGATGTCGAAGGCGCAAGAAGCAATCAGCTCACAGGTATTGGCCTCGTTGCAGGTCTAAACGGTACTGGCGATAATTCGCAAATGGCCGTTCAGATGATGCGCAATGTCATGCGGAATTTCGGCGTTACCCTCGATGCACGCTCAGTCAGAACTCGTAATCTGGCTGTCGTCTCTCTCACTGCTACTTTGCCCCCTTACGTCAGACCAGGACAAACTATTGATGTCGTTGCTAGTACAATGGGTAATGCGTCAAGCTTACAGGGTGGCGTTCTCATGCAAACACCGTTAAGAGCCGCTGACGGGAAAGTTTATGCCGTCGCTCAAGGGCCCGTTATCGTAGGCGGGTCATCTGCACAGGGAGCTGGTGCAGCACGTACTCAGAACGTACCAACTAGTGCACGTTTACCGGGAGGCGCAATCGTTGAGCGTGAGGTTCCAAGCGATTATACTATGGGAGGTCAGGTTGTATTATTACTGCGTGAACCGGATTTTACGACTTCACAGAGAATTGCTGACGCTATTAATCGGGTTTACGGTGTCGTAGCTTATGCCGCTGATGCAGGTAGAGTCGAAATCAATCTGCCTGGTCAATACTTGCAGGCTCCGAATGCCTTTCTCGCTAATGCCGGAAATCTCGAAATTGAACCTGACCAAAAAGCTAAAGTTGCCGTTAATGAACGTTCCGGTACTATCGTTATGGGCGGTAATGTCAAAATTTCGTCCGTCGGCGTTGCTCATGGAAATCTCACCGTTACTGTCGCCGAAACTCCTTATGCCGTTCAGCCGGAAAGTTTATCCGAAGGTACTACCGTCGTTATCCCTAGAACCGATATTACTACTGATGAAGAAGGTGGTAGTGTCATCGCTATGCCTGCTACTACTACCGTCAGAGATATGGTTCGCGTTCTTAATTCTCTCGGCGCAAGACCAAGAGACATTATTGAAATCTTACAGGCTATCGATAAGGCTGGTGCTCTTCATGGCGAACTCGTTATTATGTGAGGTGATTTTTTCATGATTGATAATACTCATGGGATTAACAGAGCTAAGATAATAAATACTAAAATTGACCCGGAAATTCATAAATCACCTGAAGCTCAACAACTTAAACAATCTTGCCAGCAGTTCGAGAGTATTTTATGGGCTAAACTATGGAAAGATATGAAAAAATCTGCTATGTCAATCAGTGGCTCGGATAAAAATAGACCTTGGGGTCAAATCGAAGACTTATCGCTCGAAATGGCTACTGATGATTTAGTTCAACGGTCTGAAGGTGTCGGACTCTGGAAAATGCTTTATGATTCTATGATACCTAAACTCGCCGCTGATAAAGAAGCTCTTGAACGAGAACAGGCTGATAACGAAGCATCTCGTTTTAACGTTCAGGCCTGATTTTTCCCCCCTGTTGTTACTGCAGGGGGCTCGCTCTCTCTCATTGCTTTGCTGACATCGCCGCTCCTATTAAGCCCGCCTTGTAACCTAATGTACAGTTCACTATTCGGGGCTCGCTTAAGCCTTTATACATCTCCGCTCTCACTTTCTCACGCAATGGTGATAATAATCTTTCGCCCTGTTCCGCTATCCCTCCGCCTAAACTTATTACTTCCGGCTGTAATCCGTTTATCAGGTTCACCAGTCCGCACGCTAAATCACTCGTGTATTCATCTATCACTTTCTGCGCTTTCACATTCCCTTTATCCGCAAAGTCAAATACTGTCCGACCGTTTACTGTTCCGTCGGGTTCACTTATCCCTGCCTCACGCACTGAACGTATTAATCCAGTCGCTGAACAATACGCCTCAAAACAGCCCTTACGTCCGCAGGTGCACTCACGGCCTCCTGAACGTATCACCATATGACCGAATTCTGAACTCCTGTAGATCTTCCCTGAAAATACTATACCTACGCCTACACCTGTTCCCAACGTTATTATTATCGCACTCTTTGCCCCTCTCGCACTTCCGGCTGCTACTTCACCTAGTGCGGCCGCGTCTGCGTCATTCTCTAAAACTGCAGGAATATTCAACGCATCATTTATCAGGTCAGATATGTGAAAATTCTTCCACCCTAAATTATTGTTGTATATCACAGTTCCAGTCTCATAGTCTATCTTGCCGGGTGAACCCATTCCTATCGCTTTGATGTCCTTCATGCTTAACCCGGACGCATATACTGCACGTTCTGCTGATAGTAATATATCCTGAAATACTTCTTTCTGTGGTCTGGACGCTCCCGTCGGCACTGATGACTCACCCAGTATATTCCCCCATTCATCCGTTACTCCGGCTTTTAAGTTCGTTCCGCCTATGTCTATCCCTATATAATACATGCTTTATCTCTCTCCTTCTGTTTTAGTAAATTATATAATATTATTGAGGTGATTTTTCTTGAAACGTAAATATTTTTTCGCTCTTATTCTCATTCTCGCAGGCGTGTTATCTTATTATCTCAGACCTGATGATATTTTTTCACGTTCGGGCATGGCCATGAATACGATTATACGCATGAGCATTAAAGCACATGATGATTACTCTCTCAATGACGCTTTCACTCTTCTTGAAAGTCTCGATTATTCTCTCTCTATGTTCAATCCTTCGTC
>JAFPWQ010000176.1 GCA_017394925.1 Synergistaceae bacterium | reverse complement strand
TGCGTACTTTCGTCAGGGAAGGAAGTTGACTTAGGTCAGGAGCGGGCCAATTACCTTAACGGCGAGGGCATTGTAACGGCTCTTAACTGGGTAGGAGGCTGGCGGGCATGGGGCAACAGAACAGCAGCATATCCAGCGAACACGGACGCAAAAGACTGTTTTATTCCAATCCGGCGAATGTTTGACTGGATAGGTAACGAATTCATACTCACATTCTGGCAGAAAGTAGACGGTCCGATGACACCCCGATTAATTCGCACAATACTTAACAGTTATAACGTGAGGTTAAACGGACTATCAGCGCGTCAATTCATACTTGGAGGCCGAATTGAATTCAAGAACACCGAAAATCCGACAACAGATTTGCTTAACGGGATATTACGCTTCCATATTTACATGACACCGCCGCCTCCTGCCGAACAGATATGGGGAATTTTTGAGTTTGATCCTGATTATTTCGATGCGTTATTTGAGGCCGCCGCATAGGGAGTGTGAAAGATGAGCAATGTAATTCCAGAGAAGAGCATAAATTTCAGCGTTTATCTTAACGGCGAAGATTTACTCGGAGTTGCGGAGGGCACACTTCCCGCGCTTGAATCGATGACGAGTGAGGTAAAGGGGGCAGGAGTAGCCGGAGTAGTAGAAAGCCCGGTAATCGGACATTTCAACTCAACGAATTTCAGCCTTACTTGGCGCACAGTAACGGATAACTTCCTGAGACTTTTTGACCATAACACGAATGACCTTGAATTATTCGCGGCGTTACAGCAGTACGATGCCGGACTTGGAGTGTATAGGACAGTCCCGCTGCATGTGTACATGAAGGCAATCACAAAGACCCGAACGCCCGGAAATCTTGTAGTTGGGGATAACATGGACACGCAGGTGGAATTTGAGGTTACGTACATGAAGATAGAACTTGACGATAAAGAGCGAATTGAACTCGACAAGTACAACTACATCTACAAAGTTGACGGAGTAGATCAGCTTGCGGATGTCAGGCGAGCACTCGGCAAATCATAAGGAGGCAGCATAATGAAAATTCAACTGAAGAAAGCGATTAAGCATAAGGGACAAGAAATATTCACGCTTGACATTCCCCTTGATGAACTGACAGGAAATGATCTCATAGATGTTGAAGAGCAGATTATGAAGACGGGACAGTGGTTTCAGGCTACGGACGCTTCACGAGTTTACCTGATTTCGTTAGCAGCCCGTGCGTTGCATATGCCCGTTGAAGTGTTGAAGCAAATGAACGCGCACGATTTTGCAAAAGTGGCAACAGAAGTACGTAATTTTTTGCTAGTCTCGGATTCAGAAGAGAACGGGGAAGCAGAAATCCCGGAGATTCACTCCGAAACATCCTCAGAAGAATCGCAGTAAGATTAGCCCGCGCGAACACAGGTACACCTGTTAAGGAATGGCTGAAAATCCCCGTAATTGAATTGCCAGATTGGTGGAGCATAATTAAAGATGAAAATAAACTTTTAGAACAAGAACTTGAGAGGCGGCGTAAGAGCGGCAGGTGATGATTGAATGGGCAAATCAGTAGAAATAACCTTTGCAATAGGAGCAGCATTAAGTGGCGGATTTACAGGTGCATTTGGCAAAGCAGGACAAGCATTAGGAGAACTTCAGAAACAAGCTGCGGATTTGCAGAAGGTTTCAGGTCAGGTAGAATCATACCAGAAGATGCAGGGTGCAATAGCCAGCAATGAATCGGCTGTTGCATCAATGCGTCAGCAGGCACAATCACTTGATGCTCAGATAACAGCCTCGAAAGCGAATACAGGAGAACTCAGTACGCAATACAGAGCAGCACAGCAGGAAGTAGAGCGTCTTAATGCTGCACATGTCAGAAATAATGATGCGTACAAGGCAGCCCAGCTGAACGTTCAATCATTAAGCAACCAGATAAAAGCCTCTACAGGTCCGACAGATGAATTGCAACTGAAATATGCAAAGGCGCAGGAGGAATCGCGCAGGTTAGGTGCAGCTGTAAAACAGAGTGGCGCGGAATTACAGCAGGCGCAGGCAAAAGCTAAGGGCTTAAAGTCAGAAATGCAAGCTTCATCCTCACAGACGAAATCACTGACCAGAGAGGCAAAAAATCTGAAGTCAGAAGCCGACAGATTGCAAGGCAGTATTGACCATGACCGTGAAGTGCTGTCAAAGCTACAGACGGAGCTGAAGGGAGCAGGAGTTGATACGAACGATCTTGCCTCAGCTTAGGCACGATTAACGCAACAGTCTCAAAAAGCAGCCGATGCACAGAAACGTTTGCAGAATGCACAGGCAAAGTATGAAGAAGCCAAACAACGTTTATCTTGGAATAATATCAAGGGAGATGTTATGACTTCAGCAGGACTTGCATACACTCTCTATAAGCCCGTATCGCAAGCAGCAGATTTTGAATCAGCTATGGCGCGTGTGAATGCAGTTGCGTTTTCCGGCGGCGGTAGGAATAAGGAAGAGGACGCAAAATATTTCAAGGAATTAGAGAAGCAGGCAAGACAACTAGGACGTGATACGCAATTCACAGCAATGCAGGCTGCAAATTCACAGGAGAATTTAGCGCGTGCAGGCTTCAGTGCAAATGAAATCATATCAGCTATGCCCGGATTATTAGCAATGGCGGCTGCTGAAGGAATGGACTTAGCTAATGCGGCAGATATTGCGGCAAGTACATTAAGGGGCTTCAAACTTTCAGCGGATCAATCAGGGAGAGTTGCTGATGTTCTTGCTCAGGCAAGCGCGGCAAGTAATACCAGTATTGCAGCATTGGGCGAATCAATGAAATATGTTGCACCTGTTGCCGCCAATGTTGGAGCTTCGATTGAAGAAGTATCTGCTGCACTCGGAGTTATGGCTAACAATGGTATCAAAGGTTCAGAAGGTGGCACAGCTTTACGAAATGCTTATCTCCGTTTAGCTCAGGAACCTAAAGCCGTTGCAGAGGCATTGCAGAAACTGAGAATAGCAAGCCGTACTGCACAAGGTGATATGCGTCAGCTTCCGGATATTATGCTTGAGCTGTCCAAAAAGATGAAGGATATGGGCGAAGCTGACAAAGTGAAATATCTTGCTAATATTTTTGGAGTAAGAGCGGTCTCTGGTATGATGGCTTATATGGACGGAGTTCTTAATGGTTCATTTGATAAGCTGTACAGGCTCGAAAAGGAATCAACTGGCGTATTGCAGGCAGTAACCAATGCAGTAAACGCAGGAACCAAAGAGGCAATTGTAAGTCTTGATGAAATGCGTGCAGGAATGAAAAACTCTGAACATCTGGCTGAGAGTTTGGGGATATCATTCCGTGATATGTCGATATATCTTGCTATGTTTGCTGAAAAAGGTATCAAGGGAGAAAAAGCAGATAAGGCACTGACAGCATTATTTACCCGCTTGAAGAAACAGCCTGAGCAGGTAAAGAAGTCTTTGAAATCTCTGAAGATAGACCCCAAAAACATAAAGGAACTTCCTGACTTATTGAACGCTATAGACACTGCAATTAGCGGAATGGATGATGCGAAACAGTTAAAAATTCTGGAAAATATATTCGGTAAGGCTGATAAGAGTGCATTAAAAGATATTCAGACTCTAATAAAAAGTATGGGTAACGGCGCATTCATTAAATACGACAAGGCAGCAAATAATGCTAAAGGTGTGTCGCATGAGATGATGGAAAAACTAATGGGTACTTTTAATGGACAATTGACTGCTGCAAAATCAGCTACCGAGAATTTTATGATTGAGATAGGAAAAATCCTTTTGCCCTATGCAACTACAATCGTAAAAGGTTTAGGGGAAATCATGAAAGCTGTAACTGCTATTATGCAGGAATATCCAAAGATTTCGAATGCAATAGTAACAGCATTAGGTGCAATAGCGGCTCTAAAAATCATAGACAAGGTGCAAAAGATAGGC
>JAFPWQ010000175.1 GCA_017394925.1 Synergistaceae bacterium | reverse complement strand
AGGGCCTAACATGGCGGGCAAATCAACGTGGCTTCGAATGTCTGCATTAATCGTTATCATGTCTCAGGCAGGTTTATGGGTTCCGGCTGAACATGCCGAGATCGGACTTGTTGACCGCGTTTTTACACGAATAGGCGCAAGAGATGATTTAGTTCGGGGAAGTAGTACATTCATGGTTGAGATGTTAGAGACGGCGAATATATTGAACAACGTAACTGACAGGAGCTTAATCATACTCGATGAAGTCGGACGGGGCACAGCAACATGGGACGGAATGAGTATAGCATGGTCAGTGATTGAATACTTGCAGGCAAATTCAAAAGCGCGTGTGTTATTCGCGACTCACTATCACGAACTTACATGCCTTGAAGAGAGACTCGAAAGCGTGAAGAATTACAGCATGGCCGTCAGTGAAGGCTCAGAGGGAATATTATTTCTGCATCAGGTTGTGCAAGGCCCTGCGGATCGTTCATATGGCATTGAAGTAGCCAGGCTTGCAGGATTACCCAACAGTGTATTGAGACGTGCGTTTGAGTTACTCGAAATATTTGAACATGACGGTCTTGAAGTGAAAGATATTCCCGCACCATTACCGCAAATGGCTCTTAAACGTCAGATTTCTATGTTTTCGTCAGAGGCAGACGGAATTATTGAGGAACTCTCAGAGACTGACACGGATAATATTACGCCCATGCAGGCATTGAAAATTTTGCATAAACTGAGTGAAAAGAGCAAAGATGCACGTATGATATAATTACAAAAATTCAGATGAATGGAGGTTGACAGTAATGCGCGAATGTGGCTATAATAGTTCGCAGTTCGCAGTTCGCAGTTCGCAGTTCGCAGTTCGCAGTTCGCATTAGCTTAATTTGTTCTTTTTCCCTTCAATGCATTTCAAGAGGTATCTGTCATGTTTAATCCTGTCAGATGATTTTTTGACCTCAATAGAAAATGCTTTAAGGCGATCGCAAAATATTTTCCGCAAACGAAATTTAACTCATTTAGTTATTATTCGGAGCAGGTAAAGAACAATATATCCGAAGGTAATGTTATTCTCGACATAGGAGGAGGCAAGAAATGCGATTTTGCTTCTGAGAGGAAAAATTACAACCGTCTTTTTATCATAGCTCTTGATATATCGCAGGAAGAACTTGATTACAATCATGACGTTGATGAAAAAATAGTTTTCGATATAACGTCAGGAAATAAAGTTCCGTTAGATGATGATTCTGTAGATATGATAACTTCGCGTTATGTCTTGGAACATCTTAAAAATCTCGATAATGCCTTCAGTGAAGTAAGCAGAATCTTAAAACCCGGCGGAAAATTTATAAGCCTGTTTCCAAATAAATTTACACTGTTCGCGATTATCAATCAGATTCTGCCTCACTGGCTGGCACGTAAAATCTTGTTTTCAATTAATCCAGGAGCTAAAGGTCATTGCGGTTTTCGTGCATACTACAACAAATGCTATTACCCTGCCGTAAAAAAATTGCTGAATAAAAACGGTTTCTCAGAAATAAATTTTGCATTTGCTTATAGTCAGTCAGGATACTTTGCTTTTTTCCTGCCGTTCGCTTTAATCTCGCTTGTCTGGGATTTCATGATGTATGCTCTTCACATTAAACCAATGTGCAGCTATATATGTTTTACAGCAGTTAAGAGAGAGTGAGTATAATATAAGGCATGTATTCATACTAAGGAGTCTAAGAGAATATATGCCAATAAAAGCACTGCCACATGAGCTATGGATGAAAATAGCGGCCGGTGAAGTAGTCGAGCGTCCAGCATCGGCGGTAAAGGAACTTGTCGAGAATTCACTTGATGCAAAATCAAAGCGCGTTCGTGTGAGTTTATCTGACGGTGGAAGATTGCGGATTATAGTTGAGGATGACGGAGTCGGAATCGCATTTGAAGATCTGCCGTTAGCATTAATGTATCATGCCACGAGCAAAATTTCAGAGCTTGAAGACTTAGAGCATATAAATACACTGGGTTATCGCGGTGAGGCACTAGCAAGTCTTGCCGCAGTAGCAGACGTTGAGATAAAGAGCAGACAAAAAGATTCAGAATCCGGCGGACTGATTCGTTCGCATGACGGAAAAGTAACTGAACATGTCAAAGCGAGCTGTCCTGTTGGAACGCGCGTACAAGTTGAGAATTTATTTTCGGGACTTCCGGCAAGGCGTAAATTTCTGAAAAGTGCATCGGGTGAACTCAGACGTGCGGCGGTATATTTGCGTGAGTATGCAGTGTGCAATCCTGATATTGCGTTCACACTTGAGCATGACGGAAAATTAATTTTTGCATCAGACGGAGGCGGAGACAAAAAGCGCGTACTCTTAAAGCTCTGGGGAGAAGGAGCAGAGATTCAGAATGTGAATATTTCAGCAGAACATTTGAATCTTGAGTGCTGGTTTCAGTCCAGAGCAGGCATAAGTTCATCAAGAAGTGATTTGATTGCGTTTGTTAATGGCCGTGCGGTTAATGACCCGGTCATAAAGTCTGCAGTGAATCAGGCCGCAAGAGAATTAGCCGGAAATTATGCATTATTCTTTACGCTTGAACCTTCACTCGTTGACGTTAATATTCACCCGTCAAAATCAGAAGTCAGATTCAGATACCCTTCAGAAATTTATCATGCTGTACGTGATGCAGTGAAACATCTGGGAAGTCCTGTTCAAATTCCCGAAATCATTAATACTGGAACGCAGAATAAAACCGGCTGGAATTTTAGAGATTCAGCAGAACAAATAACCGGCCATGTGAACGAAATTTTTTCACGTCCCCGAATCATGAACCCGAATCATGACACGAATCAGGCAATGAACCAAAACCCGAATCAGGCCATGAATCAGAATACGAATCAAAACATGAATCAGGGCATAAGTCAAAGCATGAATCATGACATGACTCAGAACATGAACGCGGGTCAAAATCATGAGTCTGAATTATTCTTTGAAGATTTAGCAATTGACCGTGCAAATGACGTAATATATCTCGGTCAGAATTCCGGCGGTTATTTGATTTACGATAATCATGAAGGTCTGGTGATAATAGACCCTCATGCAGCACATGAGCGTGTGAATTACGAGCGCATAAAGTCGCTTGCAGAATCATCAATGAATTCTCAGAAATTATTTTTGCCCGTGTTACTGCATCCGACACTCGCACTTGAAGCAAATGAATTTCTTTATGAACTCAATAACTCAGGCTTTGAACTCGTGAACACTCCCAAAGGAATTGAACTCAGAGCAATACCCGCGATCCCTGAATGCGAGATTGAATCCGAAGCGTTACTCAGGGCATCAGTGAGTGCGTTAAAGAATCATCATGACGGGGACACAAAAAATATTTTATGGCGGATATGGGCGACTATGGCATGTAAAGCGTCAGTGAAACTAACAACAAGACTCTCCCGTGAAGAAGCGTTATCTTTGTGGAAGAGTCTTCATGAATGCGAACAGCCTTATGTGTGTCCTCATGGCCGCCCGGTTATGATTGAGATTAAGAATGCGGATTTACTTAAACGTTTCGGCCGCGAGTAATTATTGCCGGATATATCCCCATAACTTTTCGCGTTTAACTGCAGCGAGTCCCTCACAGAACGGTCTTGCATCGTCAAACTGAGGGGCAATTTCCCATTCGCCTCTGACATTCACGTATCCGAATCGTGTATCTGCAGCAGCAGGAGCTAATCCCTCGCCGAAATTCAGCGCAATATTATATTTTCTTGGGATCGCAAATCTGTTTCTGAGTGAAATATATCCCCAGCCGCGATAACTTGTTCGTGTTCTTACGGGTGCAAGTCCGTAAACGAAATCTCCTGCTTCATGATACTTAGGTCTGATGATGAACTTCCCTTCTTTGTTGATGAATCCCCACCGGCCTTTATGATTCACTGCCGCAATTCCCTCACTGAATCTTCCGGCACGCAAAAATTTCGGCTCAATCACGAATATCCCCCTGATATTAATATATCCCCAGAGGCCATTTTTCCGGGCAGGTGCAAGTCCTTCACTGAATGAGTCAACGCGTTCAAATGACGGCGCAATAATATAATTTCCCATGAGATCAATATATCCCCATTGTCCTCCCGACTGAACAGCCGCAACTCCCTGCGAAAAAGCTAATCCGTTCCTGAAAAATTTTTCTTCGATTCTGCCGGTGTCAGGGTCTTCACGTGAGAATGCCTGATTGCCTTCAGTATCAATATAATGATCTCCCATAAATGCAAAGCCTTCAGAAAAATCTCCTGCATCTGGAACACGATTCACTAACGGGATTGCTATTCTTCCCATGTTATCGATATATCCCCAGCGGTCATTCTGTTTCACTGCGGCTAATCCTTCATGAAAATCATGTGCTTCCTGATATGCATATTCAATTACAACTACAGGAGGCTTAGTGTCAGCGGCTTCTGATACATGAGACATGGCCATGAATATCATGATTAACAGTGCAAAAATTTTTCTCACGGTGATTCACTCCTGTGGTGATGTCCTTCTTGCTTTGCGTCTTTCAAGTTCATCAAGGATTGCTTTGCGTAATCTCACGGACTGCGGCGTAACTTCAACGAGTTCATCGCTCTCAATCCATTCCATTGCCTTCTCTAATGACATTCGTCTTGGCACATCAAGTTTGGTTGT
>JAFPWQ010000174.1 GCA_017394925.1 Synergistaceae bacterium | reverse complement strand
TATTGCAGACCATAGAGACCGAAGCACAAAAGGCAGGTTATTCTCTTCTGTTCTGCCACACGAACGATGACCCCAAAATTGAACATGAAAAGCTCGACCGTTTACGCTCAAGTTTCGTTGACGGAATCATAATTGCCTCAACAGGAAAGAATATCAGCCTCATACGCGACATTCACAATCAGGGTATCGCAGTCATTCAGATAATCCGCAGACAGGACGAATCAATCAGCAGTATAGTCAGCGATTACGAAGGCGGAAGCTATGATGCAGTTCATTATCTCTATGATAAGGGCTGCAGGAAAATCGGACTCATTAACGGACCTTCACACGGAAGATTTTCACTCAGGCCGTATAAGACTCGCTACGAAGGATATAAACGCGCAGTAAATGAGCTTGGGCTTGATGAAATCTGCGAGTTCACAGACGGATTCATTAACGGCTATGAGTCAGGTAGTCAGTGCATAGAGAAAATGCTTGATGAGAATCCTGAACTTGATGCAATGATGACCGCTGTTGATATTTACGGAATGGCCGCACTGCGAATCACAAGAGAACGAAATATCAGCGTTCCCGAACAGATGCGCATTGTAAGTTTAACGGGCTGTTATGTCGGAAATTTACTTGAGAAGTCGCTTACATCATTTGAGCTTCCTGCTGCTGAAATAGGCGGAAATGCAACGAGAATGATAATTGAGGAGATTGAATCACCTGCGAATAAGAAACCCAGTATTCAGCATTTGACATTTGCGGCATCACTGTCGGAACGTGAGAGCAGTTAGCAAAATAAAATCCCTCTGCCCATTCAATAACAGAGGGAATCAAAAATTTATTTCAGATTTCTATTCACAGCCAAAGTTAATAGAACAGATGACCAAGATTAAAAACGCCTAACCATGACATGAAGACATTGATTAAGACATTGGCGACTGAAAGCAGGAATAACGTCCTGAACATGTTATTCATCTCTTCGGTCGTGGTCTCTTTCGATGCACTGTATGAAGACATTATGATTGCTCCTCCCGTTGAAAGAGGACTAATCGCCGCCGCAAATGATGTTGCAACTATCGCCGACATCATTTCAACGTAATTAGCTCCCAGCGTCTTCGCAACGTTATCCGCAATGGGAAGCAATGCCGGCATAACTACACCTGTTGTTGAACTAACCCATGAGAGAATGCCCGATGTAGCTGACATAATCGTAGTAGCTGACTCTTTGGTCATGAATGTCTTCAGGTAATCTGATACGAGACTGATTCCTCCGAGCTTGTTGATCACGTTCACTAATGCACCAACACCGCAGATGAATATCAATGTGCCCCATGGGATTCCTTTTATTGCTTTCTTCTCGTCAGCACAGCCCGTGAGTATTAACACGCTTGCTGCTAAGAATGCGAATAATCCCGTGTCGAGCTTGAAGCCTATGCAGCAGATGACTACGACAATGATAACTGCAATTGTGATTCTCTGCTGATGATTGAATTTCGGAATCTCTGACCACTTTAACGGGTTATCTGCCTTAACTTTATATCCTTTGTATAAAATATAAACTACGAGAGTAAACACGAAGCCGGATAACAAAGTCGAAAGGAATAAATGAAGTCCGAAGCCCGAATAGCCCAGAGGATTCGAGAGCTGTGCCGCAAGTATTCCAGTTAATGATAACGTTGATGCACAGCCTGCGTTAGCTCCGAGTTTAGCGTATAATGATGTTGCCATAGGGTTAATGTCCATTGCGAATGCCAGATACATTGCAAAAGTTGTCATTAATATTCCGGCCGCGATATGTCCGGGTCCTATGGCCGATATGAATGCAGATAATACGAACATTAAAATGGGAATAAGAACTGTGTGCTTTCCGACAAGCGCGACAACCTTCTTCGAGAATAATTCAAGAGTTCCGTTCTGCGATGCCATTCCGAACATGAACGTAACGCCCACGAGTGTAACGAACATTGAAGAACTGAAGCCTGCCGTTATCTGTGATGCTTTCATGCCTCCCACTGTGCCGAGTACGAACGCCGCACCCAGTGCAAAGAAGCCGAGATTAATTTTCTTGATGAATCCGATTGCAACGACAAACACGAGAACTAAAAGTGATATGACCGGTAAATATTCCTGCATGATTCTATAACCCCCTTATTGATGCTATGCCTTCCATGAGCAAATTTGTTGTCCTGAATCCGAACGTGTCGATTATTTCAGGAATGCTTCCGTTGTCTGTGTAATCAACTCCGCACTCAAGAATTCCGCCGGGATGACCAATGCGGATAAACTGCGTGTCAGCGTTCGGAGCGAGTACCTGATTCACTACTGAACCTTTAACGACACATGCCGCCGCTGTACACATTGCACCAGTCATTGCGTAACTTGGGTGAGGCTTCTGCATTGACATCATGCGTGAGAGCAAATCGATATTATTCTTCGTGATTGCTTTTCCGTCTGACGTAACATAGTCTTCAGGTTCAGCCACGAATGTCATCTTGGGAATGCCGGGTGTGTCCCATGCCGAGCGTTTATAGTCATCAATAAGACCAAGTTTTACTGCCGCAAGTCCTCTGATTGCTTCGAGGAGATCAAGCATTTTCTGATTCGCGTTGAGTTCATCGGGAAGTTCTTTGCCCGTTAAGCCAATATCTTTTGCCTTCACGAACACTAACGGATTGGCCGCATCTATGATTGATACTTCAACTTTTCCGAATTCAGGTACATCAAGAATGTCTATTGCGTTTCCTGTGGGTAATAATCCATTTCCGAGAGTGCCGGCAGGATTCACGAATTTTAATTTAACCGGCGAGGCTGTACCCGGAACTCCTGCAATCGCGAAATCACCAGTGTATTCAACTTCACCGTTCGGGGTCATGACATCTTCGGCGATTATCTTCTTCGTGTTCGTATTGAATACCCGTACAGTAGTCATTCCGTCTTGGGCATTCACGAGGCCTTTTTCAATTGCGAATGCTCCCACGCCTGATGAAATATTTCCGCAGTTCCCTTTGTAGCTGACTAAGGGCTTATCTACGCTGACCTGTGCAAACGTGTAATTCACATCAGCGTCATCACGTTCTGATTTGCCGATTATCGCTACTTTGCTTGTTACTGAATATGATCCTCCGAGACCGTCAATCTGCTTTGAGTCTGGGCTTCCCATGAGCCTGAGCAGTAATGCGTCCCATTCGGCTTTATCTTTGGGCATATCATCCTCAAGAATGTATACACCTTTGCTTGTGCCTCCGCGCATAATAGTTACTGGCAGCTTCTTCACTGTCATGATATATTGCCTCCGTCTTATAGTTTTATGTTTGGGATTTCCTGTTGATGTGCAAAGAATAGCATTAAAGATTTATGTCGTAAAATACATATTATGAATAATTTTCATTCCTTAAGGGAATAATTTTACAGGAGGTTGATATAATTGGATTTCAGAGAACTTGGATACATAACGGCCATTG
>JAFPWQ010000024.1 GCA_017394925.1 Synergistaceae bacterium | reverse complement strand
CTAACAGCTCTGCGCATTCAACTGCTCCGCCTGCCGCGCCTCTCAGAGTGTTATGTGAAAGCCCGATAAATTTCCAGTCATAAATGTTATCCGGTCTGAGCCTCCCGAATGTTACTCCCATTCCGTTCTCATAATTCACATCAAGTGCTACCTGCGGACGGTTATCTTCCTCGAAATATTTTATGAACTGTGAAGGTGCGCAGGGCAGTCCCAATTCAGCCGGAAGTGATTTGAATCCGTTGAGCTTCGCAATAAGTTCTTCTTTGCTTCCCGGTGCCTTTCTGAATTTCACGAATGCCGCCGCCGTGTGTCCATAGAGAACAGGAATTCTAACGCACTGTGCAGATATAACTGGTTCACTTGCAGGCACGATTTCATTTCCCTCTATGTGTCCGAATATACGCAGAGGTTCTTTCTCGCTCTTCTCTTCTTCGCCGCCTATGTACGGAATGACATTGCCGACCATTTCAGGCCATGTCGAAAAGTTTTTGCCTGCTCCTGATATTGCCTGATACGTTGTTACGATTGCTTCGTATGGTTCGTATTCTTTCCATGCGAATAATGCAGGGGCGTATGACTGAATCGAACAGTTCGGTTTGACCGCGATAAATCCTTTTGACGTTCCGAGTCTCTTTCTCT
Organism: Synergistaceae bacterium; assembly: GCA_017394925.1. GTDB lineage: Bacteria > Synergistota > Synergistia > Synergistales > Aminobacteriaceae > JAFUXM01. Next base: position 2,355 of record JAFPWQ010000024.1, on the reverse strand, counting down.
GTGCGTGAATTATCTCTGCATGTTCGGGATTAATTTCGGGAATTATCATCGGGACATCTGGAGTCCATCTGTGTGCGCTGTTATTCGAGACAACTGGAGTCTCTGTCTTCGCGTAATCTTCTTCGATTGCTTTTATCTCTTCCTTCGTGAGATTAACCGCACTGAAGACAAAATCAACTTCGCCTGCTATGCCTTTAACATCATTCACGTTATGCAGTTTCAAGTTCTTCACGTTCTCAGGGATTGCCTCATCGAGAAGCCATCTTCCTGTTACTGCTTCTTCGTATGTCCTGCCTTCACTCTTCGGTGATGCTGCTATGACTTTGATGTCGAACCATGGATGATTATGAAGTATCTGAATGAAACGCTGACCCACCATACCTGTTGCGCCTAAAACACCGACGCTTAATTTTTTCTGCAAGGTCATTCACTCCTTTGTGAAATGCAAAAATTTTCTGCATAGTATATCATTAAGACCAAAACACAATTGTTTTATGCATAATGGCAAGTTAAAAGCGATTCAGCTCTGAGCCTCCTCATGCTAAATGCACAAGGTTCGCAAGAAGTTTGACCGTCTAGCAGTCCTTATTCTTACAGGCGCGGCCAGTCCGCCCCTACTGTATAGCCCCGTTAAGGACACAACATTACTTTGATATACATTTTTATTTACGTGGAAGTCTAACCACGAAAAAATTATATTATACTGTTATAATATTTCTATCCAAATCAACTCAAAAATTTTTTTCAGGAGGTAAGTTTTCAGGTGAAAAGATTTCTATTCACAATCTTAACTGCAATTCTTGCGCTCATTTTATGTTCTGCATCTCTTGCGGCAGATACAGCACCCGTTGTTGTTGAATCTCCGGCGGAAAATGCTGCTCCTGCTCCGGCTCCTGCGTCATCAGGCTGGAAGTTCGACAAGCCCATAACGATTGTATGCCCGTGGGGTGAAGGCGGCGGTGCAGATTCAACATTGCGTGCACTTGTTGCGGCACTAAAGGAAACGGCTGGTCTTGAAGTCTCAGTAATGAACGTAACAGGCGGAAACGGTGTAAACGGAGCATCATACACGAGACAGCTTCCGGCAGACGGGTACACATTCATGCTCGGAACACAGAGCTTGTTGATTCAGGACGTAGTAGGAGCTATGCCGTTCAAGTTCAACGATGAGTTTGTTCCTGTAGCCAGACTCGTTCATGCTATCGATGTCATTGCAACTTCAAGAAACGCAATGCAGGATCGCGGCTTCGGTACATTCAGTGAGCTTCGTGAATACATCAAGGCTCATCCGTTCAGCATCAGTGTCGGTATGCTTACGAGAGTCGGCGTTGACGGTTTATCATTCCAGCAGGCAACAGAGGGATTGAATATCCTTGAAGTTGATTATCCGACTGGTGCAGGAATGACAGCGGCATTGAAGGCAGGACAGATTGACCTCATGGTAACCGGAACTCAGGAAATCGAGAGTGAGATTCAGGCTGGCGAAATCATTCCTCTTTTGGTTCTTGCTGAGAAGAGAATGAACAGATACCCGAACGTTGAATCATCAAAGGAACTCGGCATTAACGCATTCTTAGGTTCAGAGCGCGGTATCTTCGCAAAGAAAGGAACACCTCAGGAAGCAATCGATGCACTCGGAGCAATTATCGCTGAGGCTGTGAAGACCACAGGCTGGAATGATTTCCTTCAGCAGGGCGGATATGATGAGCGTCCCGGTTTCGCTGACAAGAACGAATACACACAGGCTCTCGTGAAAGAGTACAAAGACTTCACCGATATGCTTAAACCTGCGGACAAGAAAGCAGATGCAAAGAAAGCACCAGCAGCACCTTCAACGAAACTTGCAATCATAGGCTTCGTTATGGTTCTCGTTCTCATCATCTGCCTCATCAAAAAGATTATCATTCCGCCTATCGCATTCATTCTTCTTCCGACAATTGCGGCACTCGTTGCAGGATTTGATCCGCTGGTCGTGAATAAGTTTGCAGCATCAGGAATCTCAAAGATGGTTTCAACTGTCTCGCTGTTCGTGTTCTCAATTTCATTCTTCTCACTGATGAGCGATCAGGGCGTGTTTGATCCAATCGTGAACTTCCTCATCAAGAAGGCAGGCACAAACGTAACACTTGTTCTTCTTGCTACTGCGGCTGTAGGCATAATCGGACACCTTGACGGCTCAGGCGCAACAACATTCATCATCACAATCACTGCAATGCTTCCACTGTTCAAGAAGCTGAAGATGGACAACAGAGCGTTAATGATGCTTATCTGCGTTGCTATCGGCGTTATGAATGTATGTCCGTGGGGCGGTCCTACGATAAGAGCGGCTACAGTTCTTGAGACAGATCCCAATGT
>JAFPWQ010000173.1 GCA_017394925.1 Synergistaceae bacterium | reverse complement strand
GACGATATGATTATGCCTCCTGAACTCAGGCGTGCGCATGAACGTAATGATGAGGCTGTATGTGCGGCTTATGGGTGGCAGCGTGATATTGCTGAGGAAGACATAGTGATGAATCTTTTCAGGCGGTATTATGCGGCGATTGGTGATACGATTGAAGAGTATGAAGAAATATGACGGTTGATTGATGATGTGATAGAATACTGGCAGGGAACAGCAGAGGGAGAAAAAGCTGAACCCATGAAACGTAGTTTAATATTTCACCGGTCTAGCGATTAAACCAGTCTATTAACATCAGGACCAGTCTAACGAACCAGTAAAGAGCAGCGGCAAAATGACTAATAACGGGAAGATAGTCACGCCACTGCTTCTTATCGGTGGACTTGCGCTTCTTGCTATGTGCCTTATTGCGCAAGGCTATCACCTCTCTTCCACAGGGCGGATCCCCGCAGACGGTAAGCCCCTGCACTTACCCGGTGCTCCCTCTTGAAGGTTATTATAACAGAGAGAAAAAAATAATTCGGGAAAGATAGATTGATGTGATAAAATAGGGACAACGTTGAGGGGAGTTGACCCTACTTCGAGTTTTGAGGTCAGCTTTCAACCTCTGGAACACTCGTTACCAGTTTTTGATTATCGTTCCAATCTCTAGTAAGACTAGGACGAAGCTCGCAAACCAGTATAGAAAAGCGGCGACTTTCTTCACTCCACGAAGGAAATCATACCGCTTTTTCTGTGGTCTTCTGCGTTTGATTCTACGTTGCATTCCGCATTTACCAGATTTCTGGACGGTGGACTTCCTCGTTTGAACTGGGCCGTGCCTCCCAAGACGAGCCCCTCGTGGAAATAATTATAACAGACATAAAATGATTTGATGTGATAGAATACTAACAGGGAACAGCAGAGGGAGAAAGCTGAATCCCTGCGATGAATTTTTTTCACCAGCTTTAGCCAGCAAGTTTATCCCAGATCAGGAATATGAGCCTCACTAGCCAATACAGAGCAGCGAGAAAATGATGTATCCCGGGAAGGAAATCACGTCGCTGCTTTCTGCTGGTGCGCTTCTTACCTTTCTTTGCAGGCATTTCCGCTCTCACCACCTTTCGGCAGGGCGAACTCCCCGTTCAATGATGAGTCCCTGCTCCTCACTGGGGCTCCCTCGTGGAAATAATTATAACAGACGTAAAATGATTTGATGTGATAGAATATGACATAGAAAAAGGGAACAGCAAAGGGAGAAGCTGAACCCATGAAAATCGAAATTACTTTAGGTTTACTACCGGGCGAATCGATCCCATAACAACAGGATGATTCTTAGAACCCAATATATTGCAGCGGCTAAGTAGCTTATTGAGGGTAAGTTCTTTCGCCACTGCTTTTTGTTGGTGTTCCTGCGCTTTTTTGCGTTTGCCTTCCTGCGCAAGGCTATCACCTCCCTTCCACAGGGCGGATCCCCGAAACGATGAGCCCCTGCACTCACCCAGAGCTCCCTTCGCGAATAATTATAACAGACGTAAAATGATTTAATGTGATAAAATAGAAAACAGAGAAAGGGAACAGCTTAGGAAGAAAAGCTGAGCCCTGTAAAACGTGAAAATACTTTTTCAGGTTACCGGGTGAATTTATCCCATAGTAACAGGAAAATTCTTATAACCCAGTATGTAGCAGCGGCCAGATGATTTATCCTCCGAAGATAATCACGCCGCTGTTTCTTTTGGGCGATCCTGCGCTTTGGTTTCTTTGCCTTATTGCGCAAGGCTATCACCTCCCTTCCACAGAGCGGTTCTCCGTTAGACGATGAGCCTCTGATACTCACCTGGAGCTTCCTCTAAAGAATATTATATCAGACTAAACACTAAAACTTTTCGTAGCCGTCTCCTGACTTCTTCACGTTCATAATACCCGGAGGCGTTATGTGCATTCCGGCAATGGGAATATTCTTCCATGATGCATAATCCAGAATAAATTTGCGTGATTGAATCGCTTTTGCAGGGTCAACATCATAACGGACAGCAACATCAGGTACAGGCATCTGAATCTCCGGGAAATGCATAATATCTCCGACAACTAAGAGCTTCTCGTTTTCATGTTCAACAAGATAGCTCACATGTCCGGGAGTATGTCCGGAAGTCTCGATTGCTCTTACGCCTTCGATAACGACATCGCCGAAATTGAACAGGTGAATGTGCTTGTCATATTGCTTCAGAGTCTCGATTACTGCTTCGTTCTGTACGTCATTGACCCAGTAATCGCATTCAGGCTTTGAGATATACACTTCTGCATTCGGGAATTCTGCTTTGCCTTCGTCATCAATGAGTCCGCCGAAGTGATCCGGGTGTAAATGCGTAATGAGAATCACTTTCACGTCCTCAGGTCTGACTCCGTTCTTTGCGAGTTCTTTTGCTATATGGCCATCATGAAGTCCAGCATCAAAGAGAATTGCACTATTTCCGAATTTCACATAGAATGCGAGTATCTGACTGTGCAATTTTCCGTCGGGCAAATATTTGCTTATCTGCTCATCACTTGCGCCGATTAAGAGTGAAGGCTCATTTTCTCCAGTTCTGTCTAACAGCGAAATGATTTCAATTGAACCTGCGAATGAACACGAAGATACGAGGAGGACAGCTAACATTGCGATAAAAAATTTTGTCATAATGAATATCACCTCGAAAAAATTCTAGCATATATTCACGGTGTTATAATGACTCAAATTTTCATTTAAATAAACAGGATAAATAAACAGGAGGTTTTATAACATGAGCAGAAAAATATTATTGTCATTCGTTCTCGTTTTAGTCATAATATCATCATGTGCAGCTGCTCCGCGTGTCAGCCGTGAAGTTATTCCGCTTGAGCGCAACGGAATCAAATTACATCTTGAATGCTATTCAGTCAGCAAAGACGCAGACCCGTTATTATTCGCTCATGGTGTAGGCTTCGCATCGCATGAATTTGATGTAAACGTCAAAGATTACAGCCTCGCAAGATACTTCGCAAAGAAAGGTTTTAATGTCTATCTGCTCGATATTGCAGGCTTCGGACGTTCACAGGAAGTTAAAGACGGATTCATGCCTGATTCAGATTATGCCGCCGAAGATATTGCTGCTGCCGCACGTGTTATTCTCGAAAGAAGCGGACGCAAAAGTCTCGATGTATTAGGCTGGAGCTGGGGAACTGTTACGTCAGGAAGATTTGCGGCGAAATATCCCGAACTTGTTCATAAGCTCGTGTTATATGCTCCGATTGTTGCCGGTCTGGGTGAGATTGAAGTCAAAGATGCATTCAGTCATTACACATGGAATGATGCCGCATATGAATTTCAGAAGAATAAGAAAGGTCATATAAACTACAAGATAACTGAGGCCGCTGTCGTAAATGCATATACATCAAACTGCTGGAGATATGATAAAGAAGCAGTTCCCAACGGAGGAAAAAGAGATCTGCTTGTTTCACCCGATAAACGTTTAATCCCGACAGATAAGCTTACAATGCCAGTATTAATCATTGCAGGCTCAAAAGATAATTACGTTTCACAGGCATTATGCGAAGAGGCATTCAATACACTTCAGAATAAGGCTTCACGAATGGAAATCATCAAGGGCGGTTCACATATCATGATGATAGAGAAGCCGTATTACAAGACATTCAGGTCAAAAGTTCTTGATTTCCTGAGAGCTGAGTAACTTGACGCAAAAATTTTCAGGAGTATAATAATCACTCGTCAACCTCTTAGAACAAAAGCGGGGGTGGCGGAATTGGTAGACGCGCAAGACTAAGGATCTTGTGATCAATTTAAGCATCGTGGGAGTTCGATTCTCCCCCTCCGCACCATTAAGACAATAATAATTCCTCTGGTTTTAACGCCGGAGGAATTTTTGCATTCAGTGATATAATCTTGCGCAAATATGTTCATGAAGGGAGCTTGACACGATTATGATTGCTGTATATAATCGCACATCGCACATCGCACATCGCACATCGCCTTAATCTAGTCTTTTTCAAAGTCAGTCAAAATTTCATCCAGAATTTTATATTTTACACTAAAAGCGGGAGGAAATAAATATTATGGTCTTCTCGTCAGGTGTATTTATGATTCTGTTTCTTCCGGCGTTATTGATTCTGTATTACGTCTTCGCAAGGTCAAGAGCTGCAAAGAATATCACACTTTTAATCACCAGTCTGATATTTTATGCGTGGGGTGAACCTGTCTTTGTGTTCATCATGATAGTCTCGATATTCATTAACTGGTATCTCGCTCTCAGAATGTCTTTATCATCTCACAGAAAAGCGTTCATGACTGCGGCAATAACTCTTGATGTCCTGCTATTATTCGTGTTCAAGTATGCGTCATTCATATCATCGAACATGGCCATGCTGACAGGAAATGATTCACTGAGAGTTAATATTGCACTGCCAATTGGAATTTCTTTCTTCACGTTCCAGATGATGAGCTACGTCTTCGATGTCTATTACGCAAAGACGCAGGCACAAAAGAATCCGTTTTATGTCGCGTTATACATCTCATTCTTTCCGCAGTTAATCGCAGGGCCTATTGTGAGATATAACCAGATTGAATCGGAAATAGAAACACGCAATGAAAACTTTGATGACTTTTCTGAAGGCGTTAGGAGATTCATTTATGGTCTCGGCAAAAAGGTTTTACTCGCGAACTTCATGGCTCAGATTGCAGATAATATATTCGGCTACATCATCAATCCTTCTGTCTTAATGTCATGGCTTGGGGCACTCGCTTATACTTTGCAGATATATTTTGACTTCTCCGGCTACAGTGACATGGCCATAGGACTTGGCTTGATGTTCGGATTTCACTTTGAAGAGAATTTCAATTATCCGTATATTGCCTCAAGTGTTACTGACTTCTGGCACAGGTGGCATATATCACTTTCGCGATGGTTCAGGGATTACGTGTATATTCCTATGGGAGGAAACAGAGTCAAAAATTCGCGCAGGCTCTGGAATATCTTTATCGTCTGGCTCTTAACCGGAATATGGCACGGGGCAAACTGGACGTTCATCTTATGGGGACTGATATATTTCGTGTTCCTCGTGATTGAGAAGGAAACGAAGATTATCGCGTTCATGAAGGGATTCTCACATGTCTATACGATGCTGATAGTTATTCTTGCATGGGTCATATTCAGATGTGAGAGCGTGAATGACGGAGTGAAATATATTGCGTCAATGTTCGGTCTCACGGGTAATGCGTTCTATGATTCAGGATTTATCGAGTATGTCCGTAATACATGGCTTGTGATGATTTTCGCGCTTGCCGGAGTGTTTCCGATTGTGAGAATTATACGGCGTAATTCATGGATTGAATCATTATGGCTTGTGATTGTGTTCATGATTTCGTTCGCTGAAGTGATCAGTGCAAGCTATAACCCGTTCACATATTTTAATTTTTGATGAGGTGATGAATTCATGAGAAAGTTTAAGACAGCTTATGTTACATCAATAATATTTCTGTGCGTAATAACTGGGTTAATGTTCTCGGCTGTATGTGTCTATGCCACGAAGAAAGCTAATGATTTCATAATCCCCTCAGATGAAGAGATAACAAGTAATGAAATCAAAATTGACTGGGAAAAATTATATCCGTTTGAATCAGGAGACGTGAAAAAAGAAACAAAAAGAGAAAATATATTTGAGAGAATGTATTCGCATGTAAAAGAAAAATGTGAGGAATACTCTTCTAAAAGACTGGTCGCTTATGACAGCATAGTTGATGTTTCAAAGATGTATGAAGAGACAGTGCAATGGAACATAACACCGTTTTATGAGTACAACGGAGTAGTGAAACTTCGGGACGGATATTTGACCTCATACGTTAAGAGCGTAGACATCACAGCAAATGCAGAATCGACTATAGAGCTTTCTGAATTCTGCCGTCAAAGAGGAATTGAATTCTTTTACGCGAACCTGCCGACTAAAATATGCGTCTCCGAAGATAAAAATATATCGGGAGTTCTGGATTTTGCGAATCAGAATGCAGATAGATTTCTTGCAATGCTAAATGCTTCAGGAGTGAGAAATTATGACTTCAGGAAATTATTGCATGAGGACGGAATGAATCATCATGAGGCATTTTACGTTACGGATCATCACTGGAAAGCTGAAACAGGGCTTTGGGCGGCAAGGCATATACTGAGAATACTGCGCGATGATTACGGGTATGATGTTAATCCTGATGTGCTTAATCCTGACAGATTCGATTATGTGATTTATCCTGAATGGTTCTTAGGGTCGCGAGGAAAGAAGATTACGCTTGAACGTACTAAACCCGATGATTTTAGTATGATATACCCTAAATTTGACACGCATTTACATTATGAGATACCAGACAAGGAGATAAACACGAGCGGAGACTTTTCCGTTGTATACGATTTCGGACAAGTCAAAGAAAAAAATTATTATCACAAGAGTCCATATCATGCCTATAGCTACGGAGACAGGCTTTAATCAGGAGCAAAAATAATGTAATCAAGAATAGAAAGAGATTATTAATTATTCATGACTCTTTCTCTGATTGTATGTTACCATTTCTATCTCTTAGTATTCAAAACGTTGATTCGATAGATATGCGCCATTTCACTGGAAGTCTGAGAAATTATATCTCTCAGCATAAACCTGACTTAATAGCGGTAATATATAATTCGGGAATGACATCAGCGCGCATGAACTTTGAAATGCATAACAGCATCTATGATTTCAGATAAAAATAAAAATCCCCGTACCCATTTAGGAGCACGGGGGCATTCTGTTTTACATAGCGGCTAAATCTCTGCTTGCAACAATGTCAACATCGGTTCCGCACGCATTATGAATCAAAACCTGTCCAATCTTAACGGGGGCAATCACTTCAAGTTCAGCAACAGCCTTCGCAATCTCGAATAATTTCCCTTTAGGCGCAGGTGTCTTGCTTCTTATCGGACATACTGGTAACTTCCCGTTCTTAACACGAACAGTTGACGCAAAAACTCTTCGCGGGTCTTTCACTTCGGATCTCGCGTAACTCTCACCTCTTGGGCATGTGTTACCTTCAACCCTGATGACGTTATCATTGTCATCAAGCGTAACAGTCAGGCCGCAGCCCAATGGGCATGACACGCATATAAACTTTCTCTCACTCATGAATACTTCACCTCCAGTTCTCATTTACACAGGCTGAATGTCTATCACAATTTCGCTCAAATCTCCGAGTGCCTTCACCTGTTCTGCCTTAATCTTAACTTCGTTCATTTCGCCCGGCCTCGCATAACGTAATCTCTGCGAATACAATCCGGGTTCAGCGAACACTCTGCAGGGCTGTTCAATGGGATGAGTTACGCGCATGAATATTGTTGTGTCAGTCTCGCCCGTAACGAACTGAGGAGAGAATAAGCGAACATTTTCGCCGCCTTTAACGGGAATTCGTTTTGCGTCTGGTGATATTCTGCCAAGCGCATACTTCGCAGCATTCGCACCGGCAACAAGACCTTCATCGCTCACGTTGTCGACAAGGTCATAAACGATTACGACATTTCCGGCCGCAAAGATTGCAGGGTTACTCGTCTGCAATAAATCATTAACGACAGGGCCGCCCGTTACTTTGTGAATCTCAACTCCGGCCATGCGCGATAATTCATTCTCAGGGATTAAGCCGATCGCAAGCAACAGCGTATCACACTCAATGAATCTTTCAGTGCCTTTTATCGGTGTCATGTGGTCATCAACTTCTGCTACTGTTACACCTTCGAGTCTGTCCTTGCCGTGAATCTTCGTTACTGTAGTCTTCAGGTGAAAAGGTATCCCGTAATCATCAAGGCACTG
>JAFPWQ010000172.1 GCA_017394925.1 Synergistaceae bacterium | reverse complement strand
GTTGGGAATCTCGTTAATTTCTTGCCCGTTTAACTGAAGTGCAGCCTCAGCAAAATCAGTAATTATACACAAAGACCCCCCCCGATTAGGAATGCAAGAGAAGTAAGCGCGGTGATGAAAAACTTCATCGTGTGAATGAATTTGTTACGCATGTTGCTTCATCCTTTCGTATTGATTTTGTTCCAAGATTTTATCGCAAATGTTTGAAATTTCAAGTATAACAAACGCGCCGATTCCCCGAATGTTGAAATCAGAGACATCAGCGCGTATTTTGTCATAGTGTTTTTTTATGCCTGTTCTTTGGGCATTAACTTTGAGACTGTTTTTATGACTATGCCGTAATTCTTCACGAGCCACCTAACCGGAATAATGAGAATCGCAAGCACAAAGCAGTTAAGCCACGAATCGAGACTCAATGCCTTAACGTTAAGCACCTCGCCGCCAAATTCAATGAATACCCATTGAAGTACGAATATGAACAGCATAACGAACACGCAGTTTTTCGATGAGGCCATGCCCAGACCGTTGAACGTGATAGACATCATGAACACGGCGAATAATGCAGTTCTCAGATAGACCATATCAACATCACCGAATAATCTCTTAACCGGCGGGAAGAACAGAACCGCAAGACAGATTAACGTTACGTATGCTGCACCTGAAAGTATCTCACTGAACATTGTATTTGTGATTATGTTCTCGTCTCTTGGAATCGGCTTCTCGTTCATGTATTCCTGTCTCGGAGGCTCTGAACCGAACGCAATAGCCGCGAGTGTGTCCATTGCGAGGTTGATGAGCAGTAACTGAATGACCGTAAGAACGACATTCTGACCGAACAGAGGCCCTAAGAAACATATCATGACTGCTGAGACATTAACAGTGAGCTGGAAGACTAAGAATTTGCGAATACTCTTGAACATCGTACGGCCGTAGAGAATTGCTTTTGCGATCGACTTGAAATTATCATCAAGAATCGTAATGTCTCCTGCCTCTTTCGCTACTTCTGTTCCCGATCCCATTGCGAAACCTACGTCTGCTTTCTTCAGTGCAGGTGAATCATTCACGCCGTCTCCTGTCATGCCGACAACGAGATTCAATTCCTGTGCAATTTTTACCAGTCTGCTCTTGTCCGAAGGCAATGCACGCGAGATTACGCGCAGGTTCGGAAGTATTGCTTTGAGTTCTTCGTCTGTCTTCTCGGACATTTCTTGTGATGTCATTGCTATTTCTTCAGGTGATGTTATGAGTCCTGCCTCTTTTGCAATTGCTACTGCTGTCTCTTTCCTGTCTCCTGTTACCATGACAACCTGAATTCCGGCCTTGCGTACTTGTCTTATTGCATCAACTGCTTCTTTGCGTACATTATCGCGGATACTCAGAACGCATACTAATTCCATTCCTGCACCTGAATCTTTTGCGATCGCGAGTAATCTCATTGCCCTGTCTGCCTGAGCGTTAATATATTTCTCAAGTTTCTTCCTGTCCGTGAGATTCTTACAGCGAATCATAATTTTTTCGGGTGCACCCTTCGTGTAAATCACGCCGTCATTGAACTCAACGCTTGATGTCTTCTTGTCTGAATTGAATGCCTCAAAGGTTTTCACTTTCTTCTTCATGGCCTCAATCTTTTTCACAAGCTCTTCGTGATTCAGGAAGTATGACATTAATGCCCTGTCCGTACTGTTGCCTCCGATTACTGCTCCGTCTCCGATCGATGCACTGTTATTCACTCCTGCACCTGCAAGAAGGTCTTCAAGCATTTCATCGGGAAGTTCATCGAGGGATTTATAGACCGTTGCGTCATGTGATGCAATTTCGGCAATGCTTAATCTTCCTTCGGTGATCGTGCCGGTCTTGTCGCTGAATAAAAGATTAAGACTTCCGGCGGTCTCAAGTCCGTTAATCTTGCGCACAAGAACATTATCACCGGCCATTCGCATTGACTGGAACGACATCAGGATTGACGTAAGCATGGGCAGACCTTCGGGGACTGCACACACAACGATAGTTACGGCTACGGTGATTGCATCAATGAGAAGTCGAATCCATCCGTAAAAGTCAGCTGGCAGTGCGTGAGTGAACGTTGCTCTCGCCAGAATTCCGAGAACGATTGCGATTGCTCCAGTGTAACCGAAAACTGAAATTTGCTGTGCGAGTTTTCCGAGTTTGACCTGAAGAGGCGTTTTCCTCTGTGCCTCCTGAACCTCAAGCGCGAGTTCTCCGAATAATGTCTTGTCGCCCACAACTGAAATCTGCATGTATCCTTCGCCTGAACATACAACAGTTCCGCGATATACATAATACTTATTGAGCAAATCTTTCGTGTTGTACTCTTCGTTGTTTTCATTGGGCATTTTCTCGGCTTCTTCAGTTTCACCGTTCAGTGCTGACTGATCGACCTTGATACTCCCCTGAATCATTATTCCGTCAGCTGGTATCTTGTCGCCTGCCTGAAGAAATATGATGTCATTCGTTACGGCTTCACTCACATGTACTTCATGAATGCTGCCATTGCGGATAACCTTCGTCATTTCTCCTTCTTCCTGCTGATGCTTCAGAGCTGATGCTTTCTCTTCCTGCTGGTATTCCGTGATTGATGATACTCCTCCGGCAATGAGAACAGCAACAAGAATTCCGACGGGTTCAAACCATTCTGCTTTGCCCATGAAGAACAGCACTAACTGAATAGCCAGTGCAACAAGAAGAATGATGATCATCGGGTCTGATAAGTTATTCAGGAATTTCTTGAAGAGGGGATCACGCGGTAATTCGGTTAATGTGTTCGTGCCGTATTTTTCGCGGCTTTCCTGGACTTGCGAATCATTGAGGCCATGAATCTCAACCATGTATATTATTCCTCCAGTTTGAATTTAT
>JAFPWQ010000171.1 GCA_017394925.1 Synergistaceae bacterium | reverse complement strand
GATAAAGCTCACAGGAATAGCGAGTCCCTGAAGCTCACGCCTTAATTCACGTCTTCTGCGTTCAAGAATTCTGCATGTCTCCTGCTTCTCTGCATTGAGAGTCAAGTTACAGCTCTTTCCGTCGCTCTCAACAAGTCCGCCAACTTCACCGAGTGCTGAGCCCGTTATGCCGAAGCCTACCTGCCAGTATCGTTGACTCTCATCATCACCAGAAGCCGAACGCCCAACGTAAACTCTTGCGGTCATGTTCTGTGATGAATTATCCATGAGAGGCCAGAAAGGAGCAGCAAGCAATGCAGGATTGACTTCGTTACGCGGGGACTTCATGAGAATAGATTGTGCCTGAAGAAATTTCGCAATGTCATCATTGCCTTCTTTCATATTCTTTAATGCTTTAACAGGGTCTTCACCTTTTGATGTTCTTTCTTTGAGTTCTTTACGGATTCGATTCCAGATTTCCGTTGCCTGATTCCCATTCATGGCCGCATATTGTGATAATAAACTTGCATTCTCAAGCGTCATCGGAACATCACGCGCCCATAACTCAATGAACGATGATAATTCATTCTCGCCTGAACCTGATTTGCGCCATGCATCTTTAATTGCAGTTAAGACTTCATCAGATAACGGAAGTCCGCGAGCCAGTAACGCCGTAGCAAGTTCTCTGTCTCTTGCGGGAATCTGAGATAAAAATGACAATTCACCCTGAGAGAGTCTAAGCACAGGCACTCCGTCAGGCCCGGACGCATCCCATACTGCCCTGAAGTGTTCACCAGGTATTAGTGAGAGAGTTGCTCTTGCTTTCAGTTCCTGAGTTACACCGTTCACATCAACACGCACAAGATAAGTCCCGTCTGAATTCTGCGACAACACGCTCCCTTCCACGACCATTCCCGTGCGTATACCTGCAAGACGTGCGGCAATCTGTGAAGGGTGCTGTATCTGCGGCTGACCTGTAATCTGTCCCTGCCGTGCATTTGTGCTTATGTTCTGCTGTGCCTGGTTATAACCCTGCTCTATCTGGACGTTAATCGGCGGCATTTATTCTCAAGCTCCTTCCGTCATATAATATTTTCCTGCAGAATGATTTTCTGTGTATCTCCGTTATTCCGAATTTCTTTATCGTCTCCATGTGCTGCCTTGTCGGATAACCCTTGTTCTGTCTGAAATTGTATACCGGATATTTTGCGTCAAGATTCATCATGTACCTGTCCCGAATCACTTTTGCAATTACAGATGCAGCTGACACACACGGAATCAAATCATCAGCACGAATTAATACCCATTGCTGAAATTTTAAGTCCGTGATTCTTTCATTGCCGTCAACGATTACACATGCAGGTTCACATGCAAGAAGACGCGCAAGATTCTCAACACATACTCCCATTGTCCATAGTGATGCATTCAGAACATTATCGCGTTCGATTCTCGCAACATCACCATGATATGCCCGCCATGATACATGCATTTCGTTCATGGCCGTGAATAATTTTTCGCGGTTCAACGGAGTCATTCGCTTTGAGTCTTTGAGTCCCATTGAAAGCAATTCACGTTCCTGTTCAGGCGTGAGATATACTGCCGCTGCTATCACGGGTCCTGCTAATGCTCCGCGTCCTGCTTCATCAGTACCGGTTATGATTCCGCGTTCACGAAGGCGATTCATGAATGCTTCTGCTTCTTCATGAGAATTAATTCGTGATGGGAGAATCAATTCATCAGTCAACGTCAGCTGCCTCGCTGTGAAAATCAATTGCGCGTTCTTCATCTGGAAGTTCAAGACATACACGTCCAAGTCTGCCGGAACTGAAAGCCTCAATAAATTTTTGCCCGGCAAGTTCTAAATTCACTCTGCCCCCTGAGATTAAACAGCCGTATTTTTTGCCGATTCTCTCAAGCGTAATTTCTGGTGCTTCGTTTATATCTTCAAGTTCAACGGGAATATGCGAATAAAATTTTTTTGCGTTCAGGAATCGAATTAAATTCACTGCTGCATTTTCCCATCCGCCTACGACATCAGCCTTCGCACATCCAAGCCATGAAAGCATCAAATGCGCTCCTTCTTCAGCGTGAGGGTCTAATATTCCCGGCGAGTCTACGATAAGCATTCCGTCATTACGATACCAGCTGACACTCTTCGTTATGCCCGGAATATTTCCGACAGATGCGTTTGACTTTGCGATTAACGAGTTCAGCAATAATGACTTGCCCACGTTCGGAATGCCTACGACTGCGAGCCGGATTTCTCTGTGTGCAGGCTTGAACTTCATGATTGCTTTGCGGATTAATGCAACGCCGTTCTGTTTGCGAATATCTGCCGCGTATGTGTGCTTTAATGCTTTGAGCCACAAATTTAATTTTTCTTCATCAGCTAAATCTTTGCGTGAGAGAACATGAATTACGGGTTTAATTTTTCTGAGTGAATGTATTAACGGTGATGAAGTTGACGAAGGCGCACGCGAATCTCTGACCTCAATGATAATATCAAGTTTCGATACAAGCTCATATAATTTTCTCGTACCCTTCGCCATGTGGCCGGGATACCAAACTGTTCTGGGCAATTTATTTCGGGATTCCTATTCTGTTAAGCGGCCAGTAACGGAAAAATACAGGCCCTCTCATGTCGCTTATATCCGCAAATCCCCAGTAACGGCTGTCCTGCGAATTTCCTCTGTTATCACCCAGCATGAAATATTTATTTTCCGGGACTGTGAAAGGGACTTCAGGAAAAAATCTGTTTTCTCTCAATGTGAATCTGTCATGATTCTTCACATACTCTTCCTGCGTTGGCTTCCCATTGATGTACACTATGCCTTCTTTAATGTCTACTGTATCACCTGGAACAGCTATAACGCGTTTCACAAAATCCCTGTCTCTGTCCATAGGATATTTGAACACATAGAGCGATCCCCTTGAAGGCTCAAAGAACCAGTTCCAGAATTTAGCAACAAGAACTCTGTCATTAATTTCAAGTGTCGGAATCATAGAGCCGCTTGGTATCCAGAAAGCCTGAACTATGAACGTGCGTATAATCATCGCGAGAACGAATGCCCATACAATTGTCTCGATTGTCTCGCGCCACCATGGTTTAACGGCCTCAGCTGCCATTTATTTTATTTCCCTCCGTTTTGTGGAATCTGTCTTGAAATGATAACGCCTAAAACTTTTTGCGTAAAGTCAACAGGCAAATATATTTAACGGAGCCAGTGCATTTTATCCGGCCCCGTCATAAAATTTTATCTCGAACCTGCTTTTCTGTATGTCCCGTCAGGATTGTATATATACGTCTCTGCTCTTCGTCCTGTGGGATTCACTATGCCTAAGTCCTTGCCGTTAAGAATTACTTGTGCTGCCGTTGGTCTTCCGAATGAGACTCTTGCAGGTTCATTCAAATCCCAGCGCATAACTTCGCCTTTTTTCAATGTCCTTCTGTAAACGGGCTGTGCATTTCCGAAAGCAACACTCAGCCATACGTCATTTGCGGCGTGAATCTCAAGCGAAGGTTTAATTTCTGGTTCAGGCTCTTCGGATACAGCTTCATCAACTGAAACAGGTTCTAAGGTGTCTTTACTCACAAGGACAGTATCACTTGATAATGCCCCGGTACCTGTTATTGGTCCTCCTGCACCTGAAAAATTAAAGAGTTTTATGTTCTTCAGATCCAGGCCTCCGTAAGTTACTGCATACCAGACATATGCACCCGTTCCGACAAGAGCAGCAACAAGCACAAGGAATAACCAGAAATGTGATGCGGGTTTGAATCCTTTGGGAATATTTGAGCCGCTCCCAAGAATATTATTCTTTTTCCTGCTTTGCTTTTCTGTCCTGAGTTCATGAAAGTCCTGCTTCTTTGTTCCCTGCGTCCTGTCTAACTGAGTCATGAATTCATCTTGCATATCTTCTGCTCCGATTAGCTTTAAGTACGTGCGGACAAAACCCTTGATGTAAACTATTTCGGGAAAATTCGTATAATCTCCTTCTTCAATGCCGCGCAAATATTCAGGACGTATCTTTGTTCTGTCGAATACTGTCTCAAGAGTCATGCCTATACTCTCGCGCCTCTCTGTTATCTGCCGCCCAAGTTC
>JAFPWQ010000170.1 GCA_017394925.1 Synergistaceae bacterium | reverse complement strand
GCTGTGATGTTCTGCAAGTCAAAAGGCTATGCGCTTGTTGTTGAGAATATGCCTTTGACCGCCGCAATAGCTTCTGTGAAGTCCGGCAAAAGTGATTTCACGCAGTCTCTTAACAAGACAAAAGAACGCTCAGAAAATACACTGTTCACGTCAACGCCTGCAATTAAATCGGGCAATGTCCTTCTCACAATGAAGAATCAACAAGAAACTCAGAAGACAGACACATATACTGATAATCACGGACAGAATGAAAATGAGCCGTCATTCTGGGATGATATTGCTTTAAGTTTCAGAAAGACATTCATCCGTGAAGACCGATGGAACTTATTCATCGAAGGAATTATGAATACAATGATAATAACAGTGTCGTCAATTTTTTTCGGGATGCTGCTGGGCTTCATTGCGTTCATGTTCTGCCGTACCGGGAGCGTAATTGCAAACGCAATCACAAAATTTTCTGTGTGGCTCATAAAAGGTACTCCCATAGTAGTGCTGCTCATGATTTTGTATTATGTCATTTTCGGCCATGTGAATATAAGCGGAATAATAGTATCGATAATAGCGTTCACACTGATATTCGGAACATCAGTATACAGGATGCTCACGTTCGGAACTGGTGCTGTTGACAGGGGACAGACTGAAGCGGCATATGCTTTAGGCTTTACGGACATGCAGACGTTCTTCACGGTGATACTTCCGCAGGCGGCTTTACACTTCATGCCTTCATTCAAAGAAGAAGTTACGATGCTGATAAAATCCACATCTGTTGTGGGATATATAGCAGTGCAGGACTTAACGAAAATGGGAGACATAGTAAGAAGCCGTACATACGAAGCATTTTTCCCATTGATAGCAGTTGCAGTGATATATTTCGTTCTTGCCGGAATGCTTAATATCATCGTGAATATTATTCATGTCAGGATAACGCCGTCAAAAAGAAAAGCAGAAGACATTCTGAAAGGAATCGACACATCAAAGGGGGATAAGAATCATGATCAGGCTTGAGCATTTAAAGAAAGTATATCCGAATGTAACGCCGTTTTCAGATGTGAACGCTGAGATTAACGCCGGTGATGTCATATCAGTAATCGGGCCTTCAGGAACAGGAAAATCGACTCTCCTGCGGTGCATCAATATGCTTGAACGTCCCGACGGAGGAAAAATATATTTTGAGGGCGAAGAAATCACGAGTCCAAAGTGCAATGTATATAAAATCCGTCAGAAAATGGGAATGGTCTTCCAGCAGTTTAATTTATTCGGGAATCTGACAGTGATTGAAAATATCATGCTTGCTCCTGTGAAACTCAAAGGCGAGTCGCGGCAGTCAGCCTACGAAAACGGAATGAAGCTGTTAAATCAGGTTGGACTC
Organism: Synergistaceae bacterium; assembly: GCA_017394925.1. Taxonomy (GTDB): domain Bacteria; phylum Synergistota; class Synergistia; order Synergistales; family Aminobacteriaceae; genus JAFUXM01. The sequence goes on along the minus strand of JAFPWQ010000170.1, from coordinate 2,449 downwards.
CCGGAGAAATATCTGAATTACCCGGATCAGTTATCGGGCGGACAGAAACAACGAATCGCAATAGCCCGTGCGCTTGCCATGAATCCCGATGTGATTCTTCTCGATGAGCCTACGAGTGCACTTGACCCTACAATGATAGGCGAGGTTCAGGCAGTAATCCGTGAGCTTGCCGGTTCAGGAAAGACGATGATTATCGTTACGCATGAGATGAATTTTGCCCGCGCGATTTGCAACCGGGTTTTCTACATGGATGACGGCGGAATATATGAACAGGGAAGTCCTGACGAGATATTCACCAGTCCGAAGCGTGAAAGGACACGGAGATTTATACAGCGTCTTCATGTCGCAGAGTTTGTGATTCATGACGGACGTTTTGATTTTCCCGGTGCAGTCTCTGAAATTGATACGTTCTGCCGCAAGAACATGGCCGGAGCAAAACAGACAATGAAACTTCAGCTCATATTTGAAGAATTAATACAGGGAATATTAATCCCGTCTCATGAAATCAAAAATATTTATGCCGTAATCGAACATTCAGAAGAAAACGGAGAAATTATTCTTGATGTGAAATATGACGGGCCATTGATGAATCCTTCAGAAGGAGATGAAGTATCGTATTCACTGCTTAAGGGTGAAGCGTCAGACATTCAGCATTTCGGTGATGAAGCTGACGAGTACACAAACAGAGTAAGAATATTCATACGGTAAGAACATAAAAGTCCCCTGCTTTAACTTATTCATTAAGTCCTGGCAGGGGCAAAATTTCACACTTTCACTTGAACGCATTCATCAGAGCTTCAAGACCTTCATGAGCCTTAGTTGAACTCACAATGCAAATCACGCTCTCACTTGTTGAATTAATTATCTCGATGTTCACGTTCACGGACGCAAGAGCAGAGAAGATTTTCGCGAGGGTATGCGCGGCATCGGACGGAGACTTTAGTTCGACAGTGATGGCGGCAACTTCAGTAGCGAATGATACGCCCTGTGCACCGACATGTTCAGCAATTTCCCTGCATACACGAATCATATCATCGAGTGTATCCCTGCGAATAAGGAATGACAGATCCGAACGTCCGCCCCTCATTGAATTCTGAGTTACCATGTTGACGCTCACAGAACGCTCTGATAATGCGCTGAATATTTCTGCGGCTATTCCTGGTACATTGGGAAGTCCGAGAAAATTTACGTGAACGCATTCGTCATTGAAATTTATATTTGCCATGAAAAATATTCTCCCTTCAAGAGTGTATGTATCAATAAATTATAATGCCCTATGTTAAAATTTAATTTATCTTTCAATCCAAAAATACAAATCAAATTTTTATGAGGGAGGTCTTATATTTGAGCCTCGTATACTTTTCTCTGTGGGTAATCTTCAATGGGAGAATTACGTTTGAGATTATCATAGCCGGTGTAATTATGTCGCTTATGCTTGATGCGTTCGTGAAAAAAATTCTTGGGATTAAATTCACAGGTGCGACGTTCATTAAGTGCATGAAATTATTTCCTGATGCATTGTTCTATCTGATTGTCCTGCTGACTGAGATTATACGTGCGAACTTTGCGATAATAAAAATGGTCTTAGCTCCAGAAATTGATGTGGAGCCGTGCATAGTGAAGTTCAATACGAAATTAAAGACTGAACCGGCAAGAATAGCACTTGCAAATTCAATCACATTAACGCCCGGAACTATAACCGTATCACTTGAAGGCGATGAACTGCTTGTACATGCATTGAGTCGTGAAATGGCAGACGGTCTCGAAGGTAGTATGTTTGAGAATTTATTGATGAGAATGGAGAGATTGAGTAATGCATGAATTAGCTGACGTTCAGAAATATTTACTCACAGGAAGCGCGATTTTCTTATCCGTAACGATATTCTTTTGTCTTCTGCGTGCGGCATTAGGACCGAGATTTACGGACAGGATAACGGCGGCGAATATAATCGGCACAAAAGTTATCGTGTTAATTGCGGTCATGGCCATGATAATCGGTGAAAGTTATCTCGCGGATATTTGCCTGATTTACGCAATCATAAGTTTTCTGTCAGTCGTAGTACTTGCGCGTTCGGTTCTGGAACACAAAGAGGAGGAAAAAGACTCATGGTACGAATCATAATAGCAGGGGTGTTAATGCTCTCAGGGTTATTTGTTCTTGGAATTGCCACGATTGGGATATTCAGATTTTCGACAATGCTGAATCGAATTCATGTTGCGGCGAAATGCGATACTCTGGGTGCATTGCTTGTACTTTCGGGGTTAATTGTGCTGTCGGGTTTTACTGTCTTCTCACTGAAATTACTTCTCGTGATTGCGTTCTTATGGATGTGCAACCCTGTAGCGAGTCATCTTGTGGCACGTGCGGAAGTCAGGACTAATCCGAATTTGAAGGCGATATGTGATTTTGTAGACATGACAGATAAAAACGGAGGTGAGAATGCAAATC
>JAFPWQ010000169.1 GCA_017394925.1 Synergistaceae bacterium | reverse complement strand
TCGTGAGCCTGACCCGCTGCGGAGAAGAAAATGCAGCAGCATCAACAGCACTTGCCATTGAGACATTCAGACCGTGTGCAGTGATTAATCAGGGTACAGCCGGAGGACATGACCCGGAATTAAAGCGCGGCGATATTGTGATAGCGTCAGACTGTTTCAACGCATCGGCATGGAAAGCTTTATCATCTGCAAAAGGTGAAGGTGCTGACTACCGCAATATAAATCTTCTGGACGTAAATTTTTACGATGAACACGAGAACGGCGAAAATATTATATTCCTTCCTTCTGATGAAAAACTGAAGGCTTCTGCACTTTCGGTGAAAGATAAATATTCAGGGGGAAAAGTTGTTGAAGGCCGTGTGGCAAGTCATGACTCATGGGAAAACAGAATAGATAGTATATTATTTTTTCATGAAAAATTCGGTTCATCATGCGAGGAAATGGAAACTTTTGCGGCGGCTAATATATGCAGGATTTACGGCGTTCCTTTTCTGGGCATAAGAATAGTCTCGAACTCTGCGCTCACAGGAGAAGAATTTATCCCGGAAAAAGGCCATGACTGCCAGAAATTTGTGATTGAAACGGTGAAAAGATATATAGAGGAGATGAAAAAATAGTTGCAGAAAATAAAATTTGAGACAGATTATCAGGAAGGAGCACATCCCAGAATACTTGAGCGTCTCATTCAGACCAATGACGAACAGACATCAGGATACGGCGATGACATTCACACACGAAATGCACAGGAGCTTATACGCAATGCAATTCGCAGACCTGAATCCGAAGTATTCTTCATGACAGGCGGCACTCAGACTAATACGACAGTCATAAAATTTCTGTTAAGCCCCGTCGAAGGAGTAATAGCGGCATCATCAGGACATATTAACGTTCACGAATCAGGCGCAATTGAATCAACCGGCCATAAAGTATTAAGCATTGAAGGCAGGAACGGACTGATTGACCCCGAAGATTTGAATTGCTATCTTGAGGCATTCTATGCAGACCCGACATATGATCACATGGTGCAGCCCGGTATGGTTTACGTGTCATTTTCATCTGAGCTTGGCACTATATACTCAAAAGATTCACTTTCACGAATCAAATCAATATGCGAAAAGTATAATATGAAGCTCTTCATTGACGGTGCAAGATTAGGTGCAGGGCTCGTATCTGAGAAATGTGATATAACGATTGAAGAGTTAGCTGGTCTCTGTGATGTGTTCTATATCGGCGGAACAAAGAACGGCGCATTATTCGGTGAGGCTGTTGTGTTCCCGGACGCAAAGAGATTTGACTTGCGCAATTTCAGGACGCTGATTAAACAGCAGGGAGGACTGTTAGCTAAGGGGCGTATGCTTGGGATTCAGTTTGAAGTGTTATTTGAAGATGGGCTTTATTTTGAGAACGCAAGACACTCTAACGTTCAGGCCATGAAGATTAAGCGTGCATTCACTGAGGCAGATATTCCCATGTTGATTGACTCGTACACAAATCAGCAGTTCCCGGTTCTGACGCACGAACAGAATAAAATACTGAGCGAAAAATTTTCATATGAATTATGGCAGCCGTTGGACGAAAATAAATCAGCATATAGATTCTGTACGAGCTGGTTAACGACAGATGACGCAACAGAAGAATTAACGAAGGCAATAAAAATTTTGTGAAAGCAGATGAAATGATGACGAAAAAGATACGCAATAAGAATCTGGATAAGAGCTATTCGCCCGATTCAATCGAAGAAAAATGGTATGCAAAATGGATTGAAAACGGACTGTTCAACGCCGAGATTAACCCCGAAGCAAAAGCATTCTCGATAGTAATTCCCCCTCCGAACGTAACAGGTTCACTTCATGTAGGTCATGCATTCGATCACACGTTCCAGGATATTATGTGCAGAACTAAACGCATGGAAGGCTATAGTGTGTTATGGCTTCCTGGAACAGATCATGCAGGAATAGCGACTCAGAACGTAGTCGAAAAGGATTTAGCGAAGAAGGGAATATCACGTTATGATTTAGGCCGTGAAGAGTTCGTTAAACGTGTCTGGGAATGGAAGAAGATTTACGGATCACGAATCATCGAACAAATGAAGCGTCTGGGGAATTCATGCGACTGGAGACGTGAACGCTTCACTCTTGACGAGGGATTATCGAAGGCAGTACGAGCTGTATTCGTTCGTCTCTACAAGAAGGGTTTAATCTACAAGGGAAAATATATAGTCAACTGGTGTCCGAGATGTGCAACGGCAATTTCGGATTTAGAGGTCGAATATGATGATAAAGAAGGCAGCTTCTATTACGTTCAGTATCCCATTATTGAGACTGACACGGAAGAAAAATTTTTGCTTGTTGCGACAACCAGACCTGAGACCATAATCGGAGACGTGGCAATTGCAGTTCATCCCCGCTCAGAGAAATACAAGCACTTAATCGGAAAGCATGTACGAGTGCCATTAACTGACAGAATCATCCCTATAATCGAGGACAATATGGTTGATCCTGAATTCGGAACTGGATGCGTGAAGATTACCCCTGCGCATGACCCGAATGACTTTCTTGTCGGACTTAATCACAATCTCGAACAGATTCAGGTGATAGACTCACGCGGCATAATGAACGAGAATGCCGGAAAATATCAGGGAATGACGATCGAAGATGCGCGAAAAGAATCAGCAAAGGATTTAGAATCGCTCGGCCTGTTAGTGAAGACGGAGAAGATAACGCATTCAGTCGGACATTGTCAGCGTTGCGGGACAACAGTTGAGCCGTATCTTTCTGAGCAATGGTTCGTGAAGACAAAACCGTTAGCAGACGCAGGAGTTCAGGCAGTAAAAGACGGCCGCATAAAATGGTACCCGGAGCAATGGGAAAAGACATATTTCAACTGGATGGAGAATATACGCGACTGGTGCATATCCCGTCAGTTATGGTGGGGGCATAGAATCCCTGCATGGACATGCGAAGACTGCGGACATGTTACGGTTGCCGAAAATGACCCGTCAGAATGTGAGCACTGCCATAGCAAGAATATTCATCAGGACAGCGATGTTCTTGATACATGGTTCAGTTCAGCGTTATGGCCGTTCTCGACAATGGGCTGGCCTGACGATAAGCCCGAACTGAAATATTTTTATCCCACGTCATTAATGGTAACTGGATTCGATATTATTTTCTTCTGGGTCGCAAGAATGATCATGATGGGTCTTGAGTTCATGCATGATGTTCCGTTCAGAGATGTATATATTCACTCACTGATTCGCGATGAACACGGAAAGAAGATGAGCAAGACCAAAGGCAACGTGATAGATCCGTTAGTGATGATTGAGAAATACGGAGCTGATGCACTGAGAATTACATTGGCGGCATTATCCGTACAGGGCAGGGATATATTGCTTTCGTCAACGCGAATTGAGACGTACAGATTCTTCATGAATAAGCTGTGGAATGCCTCACGTTTTGCATTAATGAATCTCGATGATGAAGTTCATGAAATAGATTCATCACAGCTTCACCTTCATGATAAATTCATTCTCACAAGAACTCAGGAGATGTCAAAGCGTGTACGTGAGCTGATAGATTCATATGACATTGGAACGGCGGCACGAGGATTATATGATTTCGTCTGGGGAGATTTATGCGACTGGTATCTTGAGATGTCCAAGCCTGCACTTAAAGGTGAAGAAGGAGAACAGAGACGCATAACGACAATGGGAGTTCTCGAAGAAGTATTCACAAAGACGCTTAAGATGCTTCACCCGTTTATCCCGTTCGTTACAGAGGAATTATGGAATGCATTCGGTTACGGCGATGAATTCATTATGCGTTCATCATGGCCATGTGCAGAGAGCAAATATATATTTGACGGCGTGAACGAAGACATGCGAATATTACAGGATATAGTTCGTTCATTGCGTAATCTCAGGGCAGAAGCTCACGTTGCACCTCAGCAATGGCTGAATCATGCGGTTATCCGTGTGAAGTCTGAGAGTGGAACAGCGAGAATCATTAACGCCTCACTGAATCAGATCTGCAATTTATGCCGTGTTCATGAAGTCATTCTTGAAGAGCCTGCGAGTGAATGGTCATACGGGCCTTCATTATCGAGTGTGAGCGGAGATTCAGAAGTGAAATTGCCTGTCGGTGATGTTCTTGATGTCCCGAAGGAAATTGCGAGACTCAAGAATGATATTGCAGTGATTGAGAAGACGATTGCGGCAGGTCAGGCAAGACTCAATAAGCCCGAATTTGTTTCACGCGCACCGATTGAAGTTGTCGAAAAGGAACGCGCAAAGGTTGAAGAAGGCAAAGCACAGTGTGAAAGATTAAAAGCTAATCTTGAGAGCCTCAGCAGATAAAATATTACGCGGGAGATTTATTCCTCTCTCTAAATA